>WGCT01000058.1 GCA_015493625.1 Draconibacterium sp.
ATTATAATGTTTTTATTCAAAATAAAATTACACAACCCGAACTGGCCCTCTCCTATTTTATTGACGTTATTCCCGACCTTTTTCCTGAAATAAAAATTAATCAGATAAACGATTCGTTGCAGTTAACACGATTCTTTTTTAAAGGTATTATTGGCGACGATTACGGGTTTTCTAATCTCAGTTTTCATTACAATATGAACAACTCCGATTCGGCCATTTCAATTCCTTTTGTAGGCAATTTAACCGACCAGGAGTTCTTTTTCAGTTTCGATTTTAAGGAATTAAATGTAACCGAAGGATCCGTTTCGTACTATTTTTCGGTTTCCGATAACGATGTTATAAACCATTATAAAACAGTAACTTCTAATAATTTCATTTTTGAATTTCCGAATCGTGAAAAAATGAAGGACAACGAAAAAAAGAAATTCGACGAGTTACAAAAGCAGGTGGAAGAGAGTAAAGAATTGGCGAAAGAGATTCAAAACGATTTGAAAAATCTTCAACTGAAAAATATGGATACAAATGTTTCGGAGTGGGAAAAATCGCAAATGGTAAATAATATTATTTCGAAACAGAACAGACTTGAACAGCTTTACGATCAGATAAAACAAGAGAATAAACGGCTGAATAACTATATGAATTCGTTTGATAAACAGAGCGAAGAGATGGCTGAAAAACAGAAGCAGATAGAAGATTTATTAAAAGAAGTTTTTACCGATGAACTTAAAAAGCTGATGGAGGAGTTTAATAAACTGGCCGAAGATTTCGATAGTAAAAAACTAAACGAAATGTCGAAACAGATGGATTTAACTTACGACGATTTGCAAAAACAGCTCGATAAAAATCTTGAAATGCTACGCAAGTTAAAAGTTGAACAAAATCTTCAAAACGTTATCGACCAGATAAATAAAATGGCCTACGACGAAGAAAAAATGGCCGATGAAATTATTGAAAAGAAAAATTTCGATGAGACAAAAGAGAATATTAATAACCACAAAGAGGAGTTGAATAAGCTTGAGGAGCAACTAAAAGAGGCATTAGATTTAAATAAAAAACTAAAAGAGCCTTTAAATTTCGACGACTTCGATGAAGATTTCGACGACGTTAAAAAGAGTATGGATGAGAGTTCGAAGGAGTTAAATAAAAAGAGTAAGAAAAAAGCGGGAAAAAGTATTAAAAGCAGTTCCGATAAATTAAAAAATCTTGCATTTGGAATGCAACAAATGTTAGATATGAACAGCAGTGAGCAGAATAGTGAAAATATAGAAAATCTAAAACAGATTTTAAGCAATTTGTTGTATTTATCGTTTTCGCAAGAAGAAATTTTAACAGGTTTGCGAGGAATAAATTCTAAAGACCCGAAATTAATTGAATTAAATCAGAAACAGAGAAAAATTGTAAACCAGAGTGTTATAATAAAAGATTCGCTTTATACGCTCTCTTTGCGCGTTCCACAATTAACAAGTATGGTAAACAATGAATTGTTGACATTAGAAATTAATCTCGATAAAGCTACAAGTGCTATGGAAGAGGGGCTTTTCGGAAATGCGCGAGTGAATCAGCAGTTTGTAATAACAGCTGCAAATAACTTGGCTTTACTATTAAACGAAGTGCTCGAGAACATTGAAAAACAGATGGAAAATTCGCAACCGGGTAGCGGGGAGTGTCAAAATCCTGGAGGAAAAGGAAAACCCAGTATGAGCAGTTTGAAAAAATCGTCGGAAAGTTTAAAGCAACAACTGCAAAAAATGATTGACCAGATGAAAAACGGTCAGGGGCAAAATATGAGCAAAGAGTTGGGACAGAGTTTAATGCAGCACGAAATGATGCAGCAAATGTTACGCGATTTAATGAATAATGGCAGCGTGGGTAGTGGTACTAAAAAGCAGTTGCAACAAATCGATAAAATGTTAGATCAAAACAGAAGAGAGTTAATGAATAAAAAAATTAATGCGCAAACCATAAAGCGGCAAAATTTAATTACTACTCGTTTATTGGAGGCTGAAAAAGCCGAGATGCAACGCGATTACGACAACAAGCGAGAATCTAAAAGTGCCGATGAGTTTTATAGTAACCCTGTGAAATTTTTCAAGTATAAAGA
>WGCT01000059.1 GCA_015493625.1 Draconibacterium sp.
GAATTACTATTTCGGACTCGGTTGTTTATCTTACTGAATCGCATTATTTAATTTAATTACATACGAATGAAATACCTAAACCTACTGTTGTTAATTGCATTATTTGGCTGTTCTACAAACCGGCAACGTCCAAAAATTAATCTAATTCCACTCCCCAATAAAATAGAGACAGAAAGTGGAACTTTAAAGCTGGAAAACGAAATAACGTTATACGCAAATAACGAGGTTTTAAATCCGGTTGTCCGTCAGTTTAAATCGGAAATTAAATCTCTTGTTCCTGTTGAAATTGTAAATTCAGAAAAAGCAATTCTATTTTTAGAGTTGAACAACAAAGGAAAAAACAATAATTCGTATTTTCTAAAATCGACAAAAAAAGGAATTCATATCTCAGCGGGCTCTCCAAGAGGGATTTATTATGGACTACAAACTGTGCGGCAGCTTTTTCTTTTTGCTGAAAAAGAAGATGGAAAATATATATTGCCGCTGCTAACCATTACCGATTCGCCACGATTTAGCTGGCGCGGATTAATGTTAGATGAGTCGCGCCATTTTTTTGGTGTTAAAAAAGTAAAGCAATTACTCGATTTAATGGCACTCCACAAATTAAACGTTTTTCACTGGCACTTAACCGATGCACCCGGCTGGCGAATTGAGATAAAAAGCTACCCAAAACTAACCTCTGTTGGGGGAATTGGCAACCACACAAATTCCACTGCCCCGGCAAAATTTTATACTCAAACTGAAATTAAAGAGATTATAAAATATGCAGCCGACCGCTTTATTGAGGTAATTCCTGAGATTGATATGCCCGGTCATGCAAGTGCTGCAAACCGCGCATATCCTGAGTTCTCTGGTGGCGGTTCAAAATCGCACCCCAATTTCACATTCAATCCCGGAAACGAAAAAACATACACCTATCTTACAACTATTTTACGCGAAGTTGCCTCGCTCTTCCCATCGAAATATATTCATTTAGGTGGCGACGAAGTTCATTTTGGGAATGCCGCATGGAACACCGATAAATATGTTTTAAGTTTAATGAAAAAAGAGAAGCTGAAAACATTAAAAGAGGTTGAATCTTATTTTGTGAACAGAATGGCCGACTCGATAAAAACATTGAACCGAACAGTAATTGGTTGGGACGAAATTGTTGATCATAAATTATCGAATAAAAATTCGGTTGTTATGTGGTGGCGACACGATAAACCCAACAAACTCGAGGCGGCACTTTCGAACAATTACAACGTGGTTCTCTGTCCGCGAATTCCGCTCTATTTCGATTTCGTCCAGAACGCATCGCACAAATGGGGTAGAAAATGGGGTGGTAAATTTGTAACGCTCGAACTAACTTACTCCTTCCCTCCCGATTCGCTACCCGGGTTTAAGCAAAACAGAAAACTTATAAAAGGCTTGCAGGCTGATGTTTGGACCGAACAAATTCAAAATAATAAAAGGCTTGATTTTATGATTTGGCCGCGTCTTTCGGCAATGGCAGAAGCTGGTTGGACAAACAACGAAAATAAAAATATCGACGATTTTAAACGCCGGTTAAAACCAATGCTCAACTATCTTACATCAAAAAGAGTCTATTTCTATAACCCGTTTCATCCCAATAAAACTCCTGAACCGGCGGGTGTTAAGAAAAAATAGCGAGAGTTTCACTCGAAGTGAAACTCTCGCTATTTTAAATCCCAATCGGCAATAACTCTACAATATTTTAAATCCAACAGTAACCATAAAAGTTTGATTACTCCCCTCAAAATCGGGGTGAGAAAATAGTTTTTTGCTTCCGTGTTCCATTCGTGCATCAACGGTTAAAAACCAAACATCGACACCTAAACCGTACTGAAAACCAATATAATGATTTTCGAAATACTCTTTCGAAAGTTCAGGATTGTCGTTTACACTCGACTTTGTTACAAAGCTAAAAAGTGGCCCGCCCAAAATATGAACATCGACGACACTCAGTTTAAAAAGCTGAAACCCCAGTAAAACAGGTACATCAACACTACTATAATCGATAGATTTTATAGCATTTAAAGCACCTGAGTTTAAATCAATATTACCTCCTTTCGAACTGTAATACACTTCGGGTTGAACAAATATTTTACTCCACCCAACTCGACCAAACGCACCAAAATGAGCTTTCGTTATTGCATCCGACTTGTAATCGTCGATATTAAAACTAAGTTTCGAAAAGTTAACTCCTGCTTTTAATCCTAGGTCGAATTTAGGCTGTGCCAATAATACACCCGAGATAAAGAGAAAAAAAATTGGAATGATTGCTTTTTTCATATTTAAAAATTTTGGTTAAAATAAAACGGTCAATTACTGCAAGAACAATTCAAAATTAACCGGCAGTTACTTTTTTCACATAACGGATAAATCGTTTTTTTAGTATCGAAATTGCGTTTTAGCCGTTCCTCTGTTGTATACAAAACTAACAATTTTCGAAAAATATAAAAAGTAAAGTGTACTTATACTTTTTGCTCCACCCAATCTGAGTTGCGTATATTTTGATATTTTTACATTATTCAATACTTCGTTAGATTTTTGTTTCTCGCAAAGCCGCAAAGTCGCAAAGGTCTGATTTTTAGCAAATTACGACAATCACTTTATGCCTTGTAATTCTCTGTTTATGAGATACTTATAAAAATGTACCGA
>WGCT01000060.1 GCA_015493625.1 Draconibacterium sp.
AATTTTAAAAACGGGTTTCTATTGAAACCCGTTTTTTCTGCACCTGATTTTTCTTTTGAGAATGAAAAAGTTTCTACTCACAATGGCGTCTTTTTGTGTTGCAATATTGGGTTTTGCACAAAAACCTGATGTGCAATTTATCGATAAAATGGCATTTCAGGAACAGAAAAGTGTGAAAAGCAAACTGGCTTTTGTTGAAAGTGTGAATTATAACGAAACTGACTTTGTTTATCAGCGAATGGAGTGGGAGATAAACCCCGATACGCTTTTTGTGAAAGGGGAAATTACCACATTTTTCAAAAGTAAAATTCAAAATCTTGATAAAGTAGAATTCGACCTTCATCAGAAATTAACTGTCGATTCAGTAATCCAAAACAGTAAAAAAGTTGCTTTCTCTCATATTCAAAATAAGTTAACCGTAACATTGTCCGAAACAGTAAATAGTGAGCAACTCGATTCGGTTTCAGTGTATTATCATGGTGTTCCTCCCGATACAAAATCGGGTGCATTTACCAAAACAGTGCACAATGAAGTGCCAAATATCTGGACGCTTTCGGAGCCGTACGGAGCAATGGAGTGGTGGCCGTGTAAGCAGTCGCTTGCCGATAAAATCGATTCAATCGACATTATTGTTACTTCTCCCGAAAAATTTATTACGGCAGCTAACGGCATTCTGATTTCGGAAAACGTTAGCAACGGAAAACGAACGATGCACTGGAAACACCGGTTCCCAATTGCAACCTATTTAATTGCCGTTTCGGTTACAAATTACTCGCGTTATTCCAATTTTCTGGAACTTGGCGACGGGCGAAAAATAGAAATTCTAAATTATGTTTATCCTGAAGATTTAGAAGAAACGCAGCAAAAAACTCCTGTTACTACCGATGTAATTGCATTGTATAACCAATTAATTGGCGAATATCCGTTTGCAACCGAAAAATACGGGCACGCCCAATTTGGGTGGGGTGGAGGAATGGAGCATCAGACCGTGAGTTTTATGGGAGGTTTTAACTTCGATTTAATTGCTCACGAATTGGCTCATCAGTGGTTTGGCGATTACATTACACTGGGCAGCTGGCACGACATTTGGCTTAACGAAGGGTTTGCCACTTACCTTACCGGACTTTCGTACGAGCATTTGCTCGATGGTGTTTGGTGGCCCGTTTGGAAGCGTGCAAATGTGGAAAATATTTTAAAGAAACCGGGAGGATCGGTGTATGTAAAAGATACTACAAAAATAGGCGATATTTTTAGTGGCCGGCTTTCGTACTCGAAAGGTGCCTATATTTTACACATGTTACGGTTTGTTTTGGGCGAAGAGAATTTTTTTCGAGGATTAAAGAGTTACTTTAACGACCCCCTCATTGCAAATGGTTTTGCGCGTACCAGCCAGTTTGTAAAACATATGGAAACTGCCGGCGATACAACTCTAACCGAGTTTTTTAACGATTGGTTTTACGGCGAAGGTTATCCGGTTTATTCGGCAACTTTCTTGCCTGCCGAAGCAAATTCAACAAAGGTAATTTTGTCGCAAATCCCGTCGCATCAGTCGGTTAATTTTTTCGAAATGCCTGTTCCTGTTCGGGTTTATAATTTCACAAAAACCGATTCGGCCGATTTTATATTAACAAACACTAAAAACAATCAAGAGTTTGTCATTCATCCAAATTTTAAAGTTGCCGACCTTAAAATAGACCCCGAACTTTGGCTTGTTTCCAAAACCGATAAAATTGTAAAATCTGAAACGCAGTTCAACTTCAATAAAATGGTGGTGTACCCAAATCCTTTTACCAATTCTGTTTCAATACGAACTGCCAAAAATAGCGAGATTATAACAACCGAAATTGTTTCAGTAGATGGCTTGCTTCTGAAAAAAACGGAGGGAAACAACCGGAATATTGACTTGTCAACTCTTCCCCGAGGAGTGTATATTATTCGGATTTGTACTAAAAGCAGCCATTTCGAACAGCAAATAGTTAAACAGTAAGGTTCTTAACAATTTCTAAATCCCGGTTTTTGTATTCTGTAAAATCAGATTACTTTTGGCACATAATTTTTAGTTATGCAAAATCCTGAGAAACGTATTGTCGATTTTATTAACGAGCACCATGTTTTAACCCTGGCAACTTCGGTTGAAAATAGCCCGTGGTGTGCCAACTGTTTTTATACTTATCTTGAAGACGAAAACTGTTTTGTTTTTACGTCCGACGAGGAGACTAAACATGTTCAGGACGTTTTGGCCAATTCGAATGTGGCCGGTAGTGTGGTGTTAGAGACAAATACCGTCGGTAAAATTCAGGGAATTCAGTTTGCCGGAACCATGCAAAAACCTACAAAGTCGCTTGCCACAATAGCAAAAAAAGCTTACCTGAAAAAGTTCCCTTTTGCCGTTTTAATGAAAACCTCGCTTTGGATACTGAACCCTGAGATAATTAAAATGACTGATAATCGTTTGGGATTCGGGAAAAAGTTAGTTTGGCGAAAAGCTAAATATTCTCAATCCAGATAAGTGTAATTGCTCTTTTTTTTAGCCCAATACTAATTTTTTCACAATTTATCCTCAATTTATTTTGCAGTTTACATTGCTTTTGTATTTTCGTGCCACGAAATAAAAAATAAGTAACACTATGTCTGTTTCACGATTTGGCGTTTCGCTCGACGAAGAGCTTTTAAAAGAACTCGATAAGTACGTTGCAGAAAATGCTTTTACAAATCGCTCGCAGGCCATACGTTTTTTAATTGAAAAGAATATGGCCGAAGAGAAATGGAAATGCAACAATATTGTTGCAGGTGCTATTATTTTGGTTTTTAATAATGCAAAAAAAGAAATTGCGAAAAAATCTGCCGATATACAGTTGGAGTACAGCGATGTGATTTTGTCTACTCAGAGCTTTTTTTTAAACGAAATTAATCTGATGCAAATAATTGCAGTAAAAGGACCTTCGGTAAAACTCACAGAAGTTTCGGATAAGTTAATAGGAATTAAAGGAATTAAACATGGAAAATTAATTATGGGCAGAGCAGAATAGTTTTTTTTTGCCCAATAAGTAACACGAATAAAATTAATAGTAACACGAATTGACCTATGAATCAAATTATTAAACTTAAAACCCCTCTGTTTTTATTGCTCATTTTATTTTCGAATGTGCTGGCTGCACAATTCAGTTTAACAACTGATACCATAAAAATAGATGAGGTAGTTGTAACCGGAACGCCGGTAAAAGTAAACCGTAACAATGTTCCAATGGCAGTTTCAGTTGTTAATCGCTCGCAAATCGAGGAGTCGGACGAGTCGGCAATTTTGCCCATTTTAAATGGCCGCGTTCCCGGTCTTTTTGTGACCGAGCGAGGTGTTACCGGATTCGGCGTGGCAAAAGGGTCGGCCGGACAAATATCGATTCGGGGAATTGGAGGAAATCCAACCACCGGTGTTTTAATGCTTATCGACGGGCATCCGCAATTTATGGGAATTATGGGGCATCCGCTTCCCGATTCGTATGTTGCTTCCGATGTTGAACGTGTGGAGGTAATTCGTGGACCGGCCTCAGTGCTTTATGGTTCGAATGCTATGGGAGGTGTAATTAATATCATCACAAAAAAACAGAACGCAGAGGGAGTTCATGGAAATGCCCGGCTTTCGTATGGATCGTTTAACACGCAAAAATATATGGGGGCTGTTGGTTTTAAAAAACAAAAATTTAGTGCATTTGTTTCGGGTAATCACGACCAAACCGACGGGCATCGTAGCAACTCCGATTTCAAAATAAATAATGGTTATGCAAAATTGGGGTACAATTTAAACGACCATTTTTATGTGGCAACCGATTTTAGCTTGGCAAAGTACAATGCATCGGACCCCGGCCCCGATACGACAAATGCAAAACCCGGCGAACGAATTGATATTTTGCGTGGCTACGGAGCAGTTTCACTGCAAAATGAATTTGAGAAAGCTTCGGGTGCAATTAAATTGTTTTACAATTTTGGAGAGCATAATATTACCGACGGATTTCATTCAACCGATAATAACTACGGTGCCAATTTGTACGAATCGCTTCATCTGTTCGAAGGAAACAGCATTACCGTGGGAGTTGATTTAACTACTTACGGTGGATTTGCCGAAAATACAAAAGCAATGAAAGGGAAGGGAATTGTATTTGCCGATACTGCTGTTTCGGAGTTTGGAACATACGCTTTTATGCAGCAAACAGTTGCCGAAAAATTAACAGTAAATGCCGGACTGCGTTACCAAAATCACAGTGTTTATGGTGGCCAGTGGATTCCTTCGGCAGGATTTGCATTTAAAGTTGGGAAACTTACTACCTGGAAAGGTTCTGTTTCGAAAGGATTCAGAAGCCCGACAATTCGCGAACTGTTTATGTGGAATCACAACCCCGACCTTTTACCCGAAACTGTGATAAGTTACGAGACGGGAGTTTCGAAAACATTCTTTAACAACAGACTGAGTGGCGAAGTAACTGTTTATGCAGTAAATGGCGATAATTTAATTATTAACGTGCCCATGAAGGGGTTGCAAAATAGTGGAGAGATAAATAATAAAGGTGTGGAAGTTGCTATAAATGCCGCGCCGGTAAAAAATCTCAGCTTAAATGCAACATACAGTTATATTAACATGAAAAGTCCGGTTTTTGCAACACCCGAGCATCACCTCTTTTTTAATGCAAAATACCGATTGAAAAAATTAATGTTGATGGCAAATATTCAGCAGGTTGCGAACCTCGATAATGACCCTTCTCCGGTTGTGAATTTAGAAAGTTATACGCTGTTAAATGCAAAAATATCATACAATATAACGCGTAATTTCAAACTATATGTAAGTGGAGAGAACCTCACCGGTGCAAACTATCAGGTAAACAGATATTATACTATGCCAAAAACTACTGTTTTTGCTGGGGTTAACTTTGTTTTTTAGAAGAATATACAACTGAGATTGCTAAAACCATAATTCATAAAACATTACCAAGGGGTTTCAATGTAAACTCAAACGTTGTATTTTCCACAGCTTTTTAAATCGATTCTTTAAACGACTTCATAAAAAACCCCGGAGCCTCTGCTCCGGGGAAAACCAAAAATCAACTAACCTTAAACCTTCCGGCAATATGTAGTGGTTGCAAACACTTTGCAAAACATTTAATTATTTGGTTGAACAAACAAATGCCGGTTTAATTATTGAAGAAACAACCCTGCCCAACCAACCGTTTCGAAAAACGGTAAATATTCAGCAAATATTTTTATTGTTACAATCAAAATCAACAACAATTCTAAATCATTATTTGTTCACAAGAAGTTTTATTTACAAAAAAATAAAGTCGAAACCCTTAAATTCTCTTAGCTAAATCCTATCTAAATTAGTTTAGTCATAAAAAGTATCTATATCGATAAAAAAGAAGAACAATTCTATACTAAGAACTGTTATATGAACAAGTAAAATCTAAAAAATAAAATTATGACTAAAAAATCGTATCAAATTTTAATGCTTTTGGTTATTAGCATTTTTTATACGTTAACCGTGAGTGCACAAAACGATATTATTTTAAAAACCAATGGAGACGAGATGGAAGGGAAAGTTATTAAGATGAATAAAACTGATCTTCAGTTTGTATATAAGGGTGAAAGCATTGAATACACAGTTAATAAAGCCGATATTGAGAAGATAACTTTTGCATCGGGGCGAATTGAGTTTTTCAATAAAAAAGAGGGAAGCCCTGCAAACCCAAATCTTGGAAACCATCATAATAAAGTGGCGATTTTACCATTCGGATACATTAAAGATCAGGAGACAAGCAATCCCACAATGACAAAAAAGATACAGCAGGAAACCTACACAATTTTTAAAAAATATGCAGTATCGTTAACTTATCAAGACCCGTTTACAACCAATGCACTACTGGCAAAGGCGGGCATTAACAATAATAATATTGAGGGATATACAATGGGTGAAATTTGTAATATTCTGGGTGTAGAATACGTTGTGCAGGGGTTGGTTTCCATTGAAAGATCGAATGTTACAAATTACAACAATACCTACTCTACACATAAAAGTGATGGTGCGTCGAAAAACAAAGCAGTTGGCGATGTATGGAATACAAAAAGCAGTAGTAACCACTCTTCCATGAGTACTTCAACGCAAAACTACTCGACCAATATTACCATGAATGTTTTTAACGACAAAGGAGATAACATTTTTACAAAAGAGCATTCTTCGTTTTGGCAAACACAGGATGCATACCAAATTACTTTAAATTACCTTGCCAAAAGAACACCTCTTTATAAGAAATAAGACACTAAAGTGCTTTGTTTCAACGCTTACTGCACCCAATAAAATTAGTATGCAAAACTACTGCCCCCCAGAAACTCCCGCAACAACGACGTTGGCGGAATCTCCTCATCGTCGATGGGTTTAAAGTATGAGAGGAATTTCAGCAACCGGGTTGCTTCAGAATACTCGACCCGGTTTTCGGGAACCTGTTTCAGAATAGGTTCGGCATATTTTTTTAACACAGCAAGTTCGTACAAAGTGGCCGAATTAAACATTACATCGGCATTTTCCTGGAACGGAAAAATATTTTTCTCCTCTCCTCTTCGTACCGATGGCCACCGTTTTATTGTTTCCGTTGCCGGATAACCCCGGTATTTACTGTCGCGAGTCATCCGGCGGATTAGCCGGTTATCGGCAGCCGAAATGTGCGTATGTTCATCGAACGAGATTTGTGTAAGTGCCGAGATGAAAATTTTAAAGGTATTTTCGGTATGAACTTTTGTAAGTAAGTTGGGGTTCATCCCATGAATTCCTTCAACAACTAAAATATCGCCGGGCAGAAGTTTTAGAGAATCGCCGTTCATTATCCGTTTTCCTCTATGAAAATCGAACTTTGGCAAACGCACCTCTTTCCCGTCCATTAAGTCAATCAGTTGCTGGTTAAAAAAATCAACATCAATGGCTTCGAGTACCTCAAAGTCGTATTCACCAAACTCGTCGCGCGGAGTTTTTTCGCGGTCGACAAAATAGTTGTCGAGCGAAATTTGATACGGGCGCAAACCATTTACCGCCAACTGGACACCCAGCCGTTTGCTAAAAGTAGTTTTCCCCGATGCCGACGGACCGGCAATTAAAACCACTTTTACCTCACCATCCCGCATCGAAATTTGATTGGCAATTTCGGCTATTCTCTTTTCGTGAAGGGCCTCCGAAATTTTTATTACGTGCCCACACTTCTTGTCGAGTGTGTAACTGTTGAGGTTGCCTATTGTTGAGATATTTAAAATTTCAGCCCATTTTTTGTGCTCCTGATAAATATCGAATAGCTTTTTATGCTCAACAACTTTTCTGAGTTTTTTTATATTCTTTTGTTTTGGAACTTGCAACAGTAGCCCGTTAAAATACTTTACCAGTCCGAAATTTTCAACATAACCGGTTGATGGGAGTAAATGGCCATAAAAATAGTTACCCAGTTCGTTTAAAAAATAGAGGTGAGAATAGAGGTGCCCCTGCTGCTTAAACAGTTCTGTTTTTTCGAACAACTGCTGCTTTTCCAACAATTTAATTGCCTCGTCGGTTTTTATATCTTTTTTAATGAAAGGAATATCCTGCGCAATAATTGCTTTCATCTCCTTAACAATTGCATTTATATCTTCTTCCGAGATTTCTCTCTCCAACCCATTTAACTCGCAGAAAATGCCATTCGATATTCCATTCTGCACCTGCAACGCAACATCGGGCAAAACTTTGGTAACCGCTGCATGCAATATAAAAATTAAACTGCGCACATATAATCGAACACCGTCGGGGTGCGAAATGTCGAAAAACTCGATACGTTTTGCTTTTACAACACAAAACGAAAGCTCGCGAACTTTGTTATTTGCAACCGCTCCGCAAACCCTGTTTTTTAACTGAATATTCAAATCATTACTTATTTCTAACAGCGATGTTCCCATCGGATAATAATGTGTTGAATCTGTATTCTTACAATAAATTTCAATCTGTTTCATGTGTATATAATATAGTTTAATATTTCATTGTTAAGTCTTTTTGACTCACCCTCAGGGTGAGTAATTAATATGTTGTTTCTCAATATACATTCCCTTTTGTAGCCGCTCCTTTAAATTTAAATCCTCGGCAATCCGGGTTTCATTTATTTAAAATTTAGAATCAAGATACAAGATAAAAAAATTAGTGCTTTAACTTAATCCTACTTCTGTGTATGAAATCTTTTATCATGCTCGTTTCACCTTTTCTGTTTCACCTTTCAAAAAAGTAAATATATCGAAAATTGTTTTAGCAAAAAGATTTAAGAATTAATTCTGCCTTTCGAAAATTGTATCAACTCCTTCTTTTTATCACAGCATTGGTATTTTTCCGGAATTGCTCAATTTAGGTAGAATAAACTTTCAAAT
>WGCT01000061.1 GCA_015493625.1 Draconibacterium sp.
TACAAATAAGAGACTAGAATATAATAAGCAAAAAATTGCAGAACTATTACATAAAAAATATTAACATTTTTTAATACCCCGATGAACCTGAATTCAATCCTTTTTCAATGCAATCGTAAATTGCCTGATGCATAGCTGTGCGAATATTTAGCGAGTAAAGTTTCCTGTTTTCACGGGTAGGGTAAACACGGTTCGACATAAAAATAAAAAGCAGACCGTTGTCGGGGTCAACCCATGCAAAAGTACCGGTAAATCCGCTGTGGCCAAAACTGTTTTTACTTGTACTTACTGCCGGATATGCATCCTTCAGTTTATTTTTATCGTTATCAATCAATGGTTTATCGAACCCGAGCCCGCGGCGGTTATCGTTGTCGGGGTATTGTATTTTAGAGAACTCATTTAATGTTTTTTCCGAGATGTAACGTCGGCCGCCAAAATACCCTTTTTGCAAATACATCTGAAAAACTTTTGCCAAATCGCCGGCAGTACCAAAAAGCCCGGCATTCCCCGAAACGCCACCCATCATTGCAGCCCCCTCGTCGTGAACAAAACCGTGAATTTGCTGCTTTCTAAAAAAATCATCGGTTTCGGTCGGAATAATTCTTTTCATAGGGAAATGCTTGTAAGCATTAAATGTAATGGTTGATGCGCCAAGTGGTTTATAAAACGAATTTTTCAGGAAGCTTTCGAACTTTTGCCCCGTTAAATTCGAGATAATTTGGGGATACAAATAGAAGCTCAAGCCCGAATAAACGTATTTTTTCCGCGGAAGCAACTCCGATGTTCTTATTGTATCGTACATTGTTTTCCGGTAATTCCGGTTCATATATAAATTGTCCGACACACGCACGTTAAAATCTCCCGAAGGGAATTTCCGGAATACCCGTTTGTCGAGTTCATTCTTATCGGTTACCGTCATTTGCCAAAAAGCAATCCACGAAGCCAGCCTTGCCTGATGCGCAAGAACTTCGCGAACGGTTATATTCTCTTTATTCGAATTTTTAAAATCGGGCCAGTATTTACTAAATTTTTCATCGAGTTTTATCTTCTTTTCGTCAACCATTTTCATTATTGCCGGCAACGCCCCGGTAACTTTTGTAACCGATGCCCAGTCGTAAATATCGTTTTTGGCAACCGGCTGTTTATTTTTATAGGTGTGGTATCCATAGCATTTATGAAAGATAACATTGCCGTTTTTTGCAATTAAAACCTGACACCCCGGGTATGCTGCCGAATCGACACCAAGCATCGCAATTGAATCGATTTTATGGGTAAGCAATTCGGTACTTATTCCAACCTCCTCGGGAACAGTGTAGGCAAACGTTTTGTTCTTTTTTACATCCATTCCATCGTTAAGTTTAAACCACTCGTTTACCGAAACCGGTAATCTCCCCGATGCATCGAATGCACCAAAAACCAGTTGGGCAGCAAGTTCCTGTACTAATTTGCTATTCTGATATGCCAAAATTAATCCTTTCGAATGCTGAATATTTTTAAACCATTTTAAAGCATAAGCATTTCCAAAAAACAAAATTATCGAATTGTTCGCATCAACAATTTCCGAAACAATTTGCCGCTGCATTTCGGTTGTACCGTATTTGTTTGAAGGATAAACATTTATTCCCTCAACACCGGCAATAACGAGGTTGTAATTCTCGAGCTTTTGCCGAAGTTGAACCCACTCTTTTTCGGTGGCATTTTTTGAGATAAAGAAATTTTCGGTTTTAATATAATTCCCAACCATTTTTTGGAAAGGCGAAATTTTATTCCCACCGACTACAACCGTGGCAATTTTTTGCTTTTCCAAATCCTGAACAGGTAAAATATTCTCATTTTTTAAAACGGTTAACGAACCTTTTATCAGTTTTCTACTTGTTACTTGGTAACGAGGCGAGTTTAAACGGGCCGTCAGATTTTTTGTTTCAACGGGTTGATATTTATTCAGATGCACCCACCTTTTTAATGCCAAAATTGTACGACATTTATCGTTTACCTCGGCTTCGGTAAAAGTACCATTTGCAATTGCCTGTTTAACCTGATTTATTGCGTTACCCAAATCGGGGACAAACTCAATCATATCGTTCCCGGCTTTAATTGCTTCCAACTCGGTGTTTTTCACACGGTTGCGCACGCCCTTCATATTCATGGCATCGGAAACCACAAACCCTTTAAACCCTATTTCGTCTTTTAAATATCCTGTTATTATCTTTTTCGAAACCGACGAAGGCCGCCCTGAATTATCGAGAGCAGGAACACTGAGATGTGCCGACATTACGCCGCAAATTCCTCTGTCGGACAGGTACCGAAACGGATACGACTCAATATCGTCTAACCGTTTTTTCGAATGGATAATTATTGGCAGAGCTTTATGCGAATCGGTTTTTGTATCGCCGTGACCGGGAAAATGTTTTGCTATTGGTATTACATTTACATCCTGCATTCCTTTTGCAATAAGCCACGTTTTTTCGGCAACATTTTTTTTGTCTTCGCCAATCGACCTAAAATTAATAACCGGATTATTTGGATTTGTATTTACATCAACCACAGGAGCAAAATTCATCTGAACACCCAACTGTTTCAACTGGGCTCCAAAGTCGCGACCCATTTGGTAAATGTAAGTTGTGTCGCGAACCGCTCCAATTGCCTGTGCATACGGATAACGCAGCGTGCTATCGATTCGCATACGCAATCCCCACTCGGCATCGGTTGCAACCAACAGCGGCGTAACCGAAGCAGCCTGAAATTTATTTATCCACGTTGCCGTTTTCACCGGTGTTCCCTGCATAACAATTATTCCGCCCGGTTTATATTTCTTTATCTTTTCAATAACACTGGTATTTTCAGCTTCGTTATGTTTCGGGAAAACAGCAATCATCATTAACTGCGCAATTCGCTCGTCGAGAGTTAATGTTTTAAGCTGCTCGTTTACCCACGTATCGGTTTTGTATTTATAAAAAGGAGGTTTGGTAGCTGTTGAATTAAAAGTGGCAATTACTGTTATGAGAAGTGTGGAGAGTACTGTTTTTTTTATAAAGTTCATACCTGTAAGTTTTGTAATGAATTTATATTCAATTTATTCTTCAATCGAGATTGAATTTGTATTTTCGCAACTGCAAATATAATGTTTACAACTTATGTTTAAGTTTATTAATTTGGTAATTTTATTTATCGTTTTAGAATTTTGTTCGGTTTCTGAAAGTAATTCAATTGTTACAGGAGCCGGCCAACCGGATAAATACCTGCCTTTGTTGAAGAACAAAAAAGTTGGATTGGTGGTAAATAACACTTCGGTTATTGGCAATACCCATTTAGTCGATTTTTTATTGAGTAAAAATATTCAGATTGAAAAGATTTTTGCTCCCGAGCACGGGTTTCGCGGAGATGCTTCTGCCGGAGCAAAAATAAAAGATGGGATTGATTCGAAAACGGGAATTAAAGTTTTTTCGCTTTACGGGAAAACCAGAAAACCAACGCCCGAACACCTGAAAAATATCGACATCATTGTTTTCGACATTCAAGATGTGGGCTGCAGGTTTTACACCTACATTTCAACTATGCATTTGGTTATGGAAGCGTGTGCCGAAAACGGAATTCCGGTTATTGTGTTCGATCGCCCCAATCCAAACGGCGATTATGTGGCAGGCCCAATTCGGAAACCGGAATTTAAATCGTTTGTAGGAATGGATCCGATTCCAATTGTACACGGATTAACCGTTGGCGAACTGGCCAGAATGATAAACGGAGAGAGATGGCTCGACACCAACAAAAAATGCGATTTAACTGTTATAAAAGTTAAAAACTATACCCATTCAACAAAATACGAATTACCTGTTCGTCCGTCGCCAAATCTGCCCAATTATCGAGCTGTAAGACTTTACCCATCGCTCTGTTTTTTCGAAGCAACAAGTGTTAGTGTGGGGCGTGGCACCAACTTCCCGTTTCAGGCAATTGGGGGATTACAACCAAATTTAGGCAACTTCGTTTTTACTCCCCGAAGCATTCCGGGAGTTGCAATTAACCCCCTTAACAAAGACAAGAAATGCTATGGAATTGACCTACGCAAGTTAAATAAAATACGAACATTTACTTTAAAATCTGTCTCTTATACACATCTCCGA
>WGCT01000062.1 GCA_015493625.1 Draconibacterium sp.
TACTGACACAGAAAGAGCAGAAAGAGATGTTTGAAACCGAGTCGAAAGCAAAGAAAGAGGCCTTCGAACAGGAGATGGCCGAACTGCGTGAGCTATGGAAAGCAGAAAAAGAGAAACAGGCCAACGAAGAGAAGGAGTACATTGTTGAATTAAAGAAAAACAGAGCTCGTGAAGAGGAAGAGTATCAGTACAAATTAAAAATAGAACGTCAGAAAGAGAAGGACATTTATGAAACCAATAAATTAAAATTAGAGAAAGAACTGGTTGAGAAAAAGGCAGCTTTCGAAAAGGAGTTTGAAGCACGAGAAGCAAAAATTGTTGAAGCCGAACATGAACTTGCCGAATTACGGAAGAAAAATGAAGCCTTCCCGAAAGAACTTGCAAAAGCAGTTGATGAAACATTAAAAACCACAACCGAGAAATTGAATCTTCAGCACAAATTCGAAACCGAATTAAAAGCCAAAGAGGTTGAAGGAGAGCTGAAACTAAAATCGCAAACCATTACTGCTCTTAACCAAAAAATTAAGGAGATGGAGGCTGCGGTAAAAGAGCTGTCGGAAAAAACGGTTACTGCCGAGCTGAGTGTTAAAGATATTGCGATTAAAGCAATAGAAAGCTCGTCGAAACCAATTTATTTGGAAAACACAAAAGGAAATCCTAATGCTGAATAATAACTGATTCTCCCGTCAGATATCTTCTTTCGGGAGAATTTAAATTTCCTATCCATGCAAATAACCGGAACTCACTTTAATTATTTTATGATATGCCACCGAAAACTTTGGCTGTTTTCCAATGGTATTCAGATGGAGCACAATTCGGAACTGGTGTATCAAGGAAAACTTATTCACGAAAACAGTTACAAACAGCGGAGCGAAAGGTTTAAAGAGATTGCCATCGATGGTATTAAAATCGACTATTTCGATGCGCAACGGAGTATTGTTCACGAGATAAAAAAATCGAATAAAAAAGAGGAAGCACACATTTGGCAGGTAAAATATTATCTCTATGTTTTAGAACAAAACGGGGTAAATGCCACGGCAATACTCGAATATCCCAAACTTAGAAAAACCGAAGAGGTAATTTTGTCTCAACCCGACAGGGAATACATCGAAAAAGCAAAGCAAGAGATTGAACAGATAATTCTTTCGGAAAAATGCCCTGCAAAAATAGCAAAAACGAAATGCCGGAACTGTTCCTATTTCGATTTCTGTTATCTCGAAGAATAAAATCGGCAAAATAGTCCACTATGAAAAAAACATACTATTTGTTTAATCCGGGGCGTTTACAGCGGCGCGACAATACGCTAAAATTTACTCCGTACGACGAAGAGGGGAACGAACAAAAACCTCGCTATCTTCCGGCCGAAAATGTTGAAGAGCTCTATTGTTTTGGAAATCTCGATGCTAACTCGGCACTATACAATTTTTTGGGACAGCAACAAATTCCCATCCATTTTTTCGATTATTACGAAAACTACACCGGCTCGTTTGTGCCTCGCGATGCTCTATTGTCGGGAAAGGTATTAATGGCTCAAACCGACTTCCACAAAAACAAAAAGAAACGGATGTTCCTGGCACAGCGCATACTCGAAGGCGCAGCTTTTAACATGGTAAAAAATTTAAGGTATTACGATAAGCGGGGCAAAGATTTGCTCGATATAATAGAAATTATTGAAACACTGGCGGCGCGAATTCCCGAAACAACCGAAATAGACGAGTTAATGGGGGTGGAGGGAAATATCAGAAAAAATTATTACGAAACATTTAACCTTATAATCAACAATTTTGAAATGGGAGGCCGCTCGTACCAACCACCAAAGAACGAAGTAAATGCGCTAATCTCGTTCGGAAACATGATGTGCTACAGCCAAAGTTTGCGTGCCATTCACCAAACTCAACTCAATCCGCTAATATCATTTCTTCATCAGCCGGGCGAACGACGTTTCTCACTATCACTCGATTTGGCTGAAATTTTTAAGCCAATCTTAGTCGACCGAGTAATTTTTAAGGTGATGAACAAACGCGAAATTCAAACTTCAGATTTTGAGCCCAACTTAAATGCAGTACTACTAAAACCAAAAGGTAAAAAGAAATTTGTGCAATCGTTCGAAAACCGGTTAAACGAAACCATAAAACACCGTTCGCTAAACCGGCATGTTAGTTATAAACATCTTATAAAACTGGAGTGCTATAAAATAGTAAAGCACGTTTTGGAAATAGAAGAGTATAAACCTTTTAAAATTTGGTGGTAATGTATGTAATTGCCGTTTACGATATGGGCGAAAAGCGGGTGGGGAAGATGCTGAAATTGTGCCGTCGTTATCTGAATTGGATTCAAAACTCGGTGTTCGAAGGCGAAATTACCGAGGCAAAACTTGAGGAGTTAAAACTGGCTGTCGAAAAAATTATGAACCCCGACGACGATAGTTTTATACTATTTAAAACCCGACAAGAGAAGTGGTTAGAAAAAGAGATTATTGGAAAGGAGTGTAGCAGTATCGATAACTTTTTATAAGCCAACCGTGGTTGTCGGTGGTACTCGTTTTACCTAATTTTATCTGTGCATCAACCTTATTGTTCGCAATAAAGTTCTTTGACATATTGAAAATCAATACAATAGAGGAGATTGTCGATACCTGCTGTTTTTTATAGTAATAAACATCGACAACTTTTGTACCCTAAAATTTAAATGAATATATTTGCAACACGTTAAAAATCAGTATTTTTTTTATTTGTTTTTGACGGCTATAAATCGCACCACTCTGGAATTGAAACCCAATAAATGACCCTGAATATGTTGATGTTTTAATTGCTATAAATCGCACCACTCTGGAATTGAAACACCGTACAGCCATCTTTTCAGCATA
>WGCT01000063.1 GCA_015493625.1 Draconibacterium sp.
CTATTATAAATTTAAAGAGACAAACGGTTACAGCAGTACCGAAATATCGAAGAAAAGGGAAGCTTTAGAGAATGTACTTGTACCATATAAACTTTCAGAGAATAAGGAGCTTTTTCTCTCATCAGGGTTTAAACATGTTGAGACATTTTTTAGGTGGTATAATTTTAGCGGATTTATCGCAATAAAATAGATACAGATGGAACGCATTGGTAACTTATTTTTTAAAACAAGAAACTTTTTGTTCCCTGTTTTTTATGCCATTTTATTTTTACCATTTCCGAGAATTTCAGAAAATTACCTTGCAATGTTTATCATTGGGTTTGTAATTACAACACATGGTCAACTCGTTAGGATGATAACAATTGGGTTGGTATATATTGTCAGGGGAGGTAAAAACAGACGCATTTATGCCGATGGATTGGTAACAGACGGAATTTTTTCGCATAGCAGAAACCCAATGTATATTGGAAATGTTTTGATGATTGCGGGAATGAGTATTTTATCAAACTCTATTTTTGCGCTCGTAATAATGGTGCCTCTCTTTGTGTTCATTTACCAGGCAATAATAATTGCAGAAGAGAATTACCTGCGTACTAAATTTGGTCGCGGTTACGACGAATACTGCAAAAAGGTAAACAGGTGGTGGCCGAATTTGAAGGGCATTGTAAAAACCTTTAAAGAAAATGGCTTTGACGTGCAAAAAGTTCTTATGAACGAATACAACACTACTTTTCTGTGGACATTTGGGAGCATATTGCTTTTTGCATATAACTATTATTGGAATAGATTTTCGGAAATATCAATTGAAAGTTCAACCTATTTCCTCGTTATAGCAGCAATATTAATTGTTGTGTATTTTGCCCTACGCTGGTATAAGAAAAGTAAGACACAAAGTTTAAAATTGAAATTGTAAAATCTACCCTGTTTTAGAGAACAATATATCGTTAAGATAATGCTAAAAAAGAGTAACATATCTATATTATTGGTTGTACTGTGGGGAACATGCTTTTCTCAAGATAGTCTCAATAGTATCCCAAATATTAACCTGTCAACAATTGCTCAGGTTTATCAGGGGAATAGTTACATTACTTTTCCTACT
Organism: Draconibacterium sp.; assembly: GCA_015493625.1. Classification (GTDB taxonomy): domain Bacteria; phylum Bacteroidota; class Bacteroidia; order Bacteroidales; family Prolixibacteraceae; genus Draconibacterium. The sequence goes on from WGCT01000063.1 coordinate 1,100, forward strand.
GATATTGGAACCATTGAGCCTCTTTGGTTTGAAGGGAATCTGAAACCTAATTTTTATATCAGAAAAAGTAAAAATTCGCGGTTATTGGGGGTAATAACACCACAGATTATTATTAGGATGTATCAGGAAGAATCATACCCAGTGAGAACGCCAAGTTATATTCCACAAATTATGGCATATTATTTATTGAGCTCAAAAACAAACGTTAACAGCTTTAGTTTATTTGGGAAATTTGCGCATCATTCTAACGGTCAAGACGGTGATTTTTTTCTGGAAAACGGAGAGATTAATTTATTAACAGGAAATTTTTCAACAAATTATTATGAGTTGGGATTAATTAAAACGATTTACAATTCAAGATATAATGCTGTTCAGTTTTTTGGTACATCTATTGAAATTCATCCCCCTAATTTTTCGGTGGATGAATTAAATGGTATTTACAGTTATTACCGGTGGAATACAATATTCTCGATTTTTAAAATGCCTCAAAACAGTAATAAGAAAAAAAAGAGGAATGCAAGTATTTCATTAAAAGGGCAAACAGAATGGATGTTTGGAGATTTAAATAATTGGGATAATTTTTCGTTAAACAGGTTAAACCTGAGCTTTACATTTTATTATCATCCAAAGTTTTTAGAAGATATTGGATTATTTGCACAAATATATCACGGCTCCGATTATTACAATATATATTTTGACCACCAAATAGATGTAATTCGATTTGGAATAATGACAGAAAAATTAAGATTTTAACATTTAACAGATTATAGAAGATGAAAACAAGAGTAATATTATTGATGATACTGATGAGTTTTACAAGTCAGTTTTTAATAGCACAACAAGTTGATGTTTCGGGGTTTGTAAGAACTTACGAAGGTGTGAATGTTGAAACCGGAGACTTCTCCATTATCCAGCAAACATTAAACCTGAATTTTGAGAGGCGGGGCGATAAGGTGGCTTTTAAAGCTAACCCAATGATGTATATGTATAATGCGGATAGTTTGAGCTTTAACATGCGCGAAATTTATATGGATTTGTATTTCGATAACTTCGATTTACGACTGGGGAAACAGCAAGTTGTTTGGGGAAAAGCCGATGGCGTATTCATTACCGATATTGTTTCGCCACTCAATTTAACCGAGTTTTTGCTCCCCGATTTCGATGAAATAAGAACCGGGGTGATTGCGGCCAAGTTGGATTATTACATTGGTAACGGAACTTTAGAAGCAATCGTAATTCCACAATTTACACCAACTGTTCGTCCTTCTTCTAATTCAATTTGGTACATCGAACCCAATTTTCCGGCTCCTCCCACTTTCGACTGGAGTAAAAGTACAATCAACCCGTCGTTAGAAAACAGCGAACTGTTTTTAAAATATTCGGCAATGACCTCGAAAGTAGATTTTGAGTTAATGGGCGGTTATACCTGGGACGATAATCCTGCCATGCACGTGCAAAAACATTTCGGGAAAGACACAACAACTACACCACCAACGCCCGTTTTAACAGGATTAACCATTACTCCGCAGCACCACCGCTTATATGTTGCAGGCGGCTCGTTCAGTACCGAAATAAAAGGGGTTATTTTTAGGGGCGAAGGTGCTTATTATAACGGAAAATATTTTCAAACTGAAGACCCGCTTGCTGTCGATGCACTCATTCAGACAGATTACCTGAATTATGTTTTAGGACTAGACTTTAGTATTGGCGGAGTGAAAATGAGCGGTCAGTTTATTCAAAAATACATTCTCGATTACAACGATAAAATGGTTGAAAACAGAATAAATAATATGGCTACTGTTTTGGCTCGTTACGATGCACTGCGCGAAACATTGCATTTCGAACTTTTTTCGTACATCGGATTAACAAACAAAGATGCATTAATTCGTCCGAAAATTACTTACGATTACGACGATAGTTTTTCTATTCTTCTGGGTAGCAATATTTTTGTGGGCGACCGTGCCGGGCAATTTGGCCAGTACAAAGATAATTCGATGATTTATGCAAAAATCAAGTATAATTTCTAATAATGTCGCATTGGTACACCAGCTTCCGGTGCAATATTTATTGTTACTGAGTCGGATTTATGATTTTTAGTCGTTATTGCATAGCTTTTTTAAGTGAAGCGAACGCAGCCTTGGTTTTTTTGTTTGCTTTTTGGGCTAACCCAAAAAGTGAGATCATCCCGATAAGGCAAAAGTAATATCTCAAAATTCTGCACATTGCTTACATCAATCGACATTACAATCCGCGTTTGTTAAACAAAATATACCCGAAATTTAATGTTGTATAAAAAGTACTGTTCTTTTTATCGTAATAATTTACCATTAAACTAATGGGGCCCACATTGGTTTGATAAACCAGAGCGGCCATTCCCTGAAAATAGAAGTTTTCGAACGGTTGATTGCTTTTAAATGCTGTGTCGTCGTCGTGGTTTTGCAGCTCCTCAAAAATAGGGGCAAAAGCGTAACCTTCAACCCGTAAATGCATCGCCGAATTAATATTGAAAAGCGCACTTAATCCTCCCGCAACATAATTATTCGAATGAAAATTCTCGATAAACAACGATTTGCTGTGCGGTGTAGGATAAAATCCCGGAGCAGAAAGCTTGGTTGCCCTGTAATTTTGAAACAGATTTTTATTACTTAAAACGCCTTCTAAAGTTTCTCCTAACGTAAATCGTTTTCCCAAATTAAAATATTTTGTTGAATGAGCTTTTAATAAAAAATAGCTGTGATTTACGCTTGTTCTCCTTTTCGTACTTAAAGTAGTTCCTGGAATGTCGGTCTCTTTCCCATAAATATATTTTGCCGAAACATACCGGTTGGCACCACTTGTAGCAAACTGTTTGTAGTTGAGCGAATAGTTTTCAATACCCAGTTGTGCTACAAAAGCTTCGAATGTTGTTTGGTCAGGTTCGTCGTCTTTGTTAAAAACATCGGTTTGATAATAGTTGTCGGACGAGTACAAATAAGTTGTATTTGCAAATACTTTACCGTGTAATCCGAGTGGAAATCCTATTTCAACCCGATGGTTATTTTCGGTTTGAATAACAAAAGGTGGGCGAACATCTTCGAAAAACAGTTCGGAGCTGCTTGAGAAAAAATCCCAGCGGTTAAATGTTGAATAACCCGACAGATAAAAGGGGAGTTTTGTGGGATAGTCGATACGTCCTCCAATTTTAAACGAGCTGTAAAATCGCCCGAAATAGATGTTCGACGATAACCGGTATGCACGACTTTTATAAGTTCTGTAAGCAAAACTTGCAAACCCTTGATTAATAGGTTTTGTTGAAATATTACCACCAATATTCACCTCTATTTTGTTTTCGGGAACCACTTTTAAATGCAGGTCGAAATAACCGGTTTTGGCATTGTATCGCGAAATTGGCCTAATCGATTTAATGTGTTCGTCGGCAATAAGTTTAAAGTACTCTCTTTTAAATTCCGAAAGGGTAATTACGTGCCGGTTATGTTTTATCGACTGAATAATAAATTTCCGTTGCATCGGGTCTTTTACTCCTTGAACCTGAATATTTTGAAAAAGTATTTCCGGTTTTTTTGCATTGAAAAGTGCTCTTTTTTTTGTGAGTACCGATGTTGGTTCTCTTCTTTTAATTCTGGTTTTTATGCTGTCAATCATCAGCTCGGCAGTTTTTGTCCCTGCTTCTAAAATCGAATTTATTTTCTGGAAATCTAATAAACTCACATTATCGAATTTTGTTGTGAGAAGAATTCCCTCTTTTGCAGAAATTTTATAGTCGGTAGGGCGCATAATCAGATTCGATATTTGTTGACGAAGGTCGTCGGAGTCGGCTTCTTTTAATCCTTTGGCAACTTTATGTCCAATTATTATATCGGGTTTAAAAGATTGCTTCATAATATCGTGTGGAAAATTATTCAGAATTCCACCATCGAAAAGCAATTTGTCATCAATCTCAATGGGCTTAAAATAGAACGGAACAGTCATCGATGCACGAATGGCTTCACCCAAATCTCCTTTTTTCAGAACTACCGGTTTTCCGCTATTTATATCGGCAGCAATACAAAAAAACGGAACCATTAAACTGTCGAAATTGTATTTGCAGGCTGCATTTGTGGCTGCCATAATCTCCATAAAAGCAAAGTCCATCTGCTCTTCGGGAATTATGTTTGTAGGCGGAATAAGTTTTAGTTTATCGTCTTTCTTTTTTATACGAAGCTGAATCCACGAAGGCTGTGTTTCGGGTTGCTTAAAATAGTAGCGAAATTCTTTTTGTATTTTTCCGGTTGACCAGAAATAAAAATCATCTGACCGAAAAAGCTCTTCCATTTGGTCGGGAGTATATCCGGCGGCATACAATGCACCAACAATAGCACCTATCGATGTGCCTGCAATATAATCAATTGGTATATTGTTCTCTTCTAAAACACGAATTACGCTAATGTGTGCCAGACCTTTTGCGCCGCCGCCACTTAAAACTAAACCTACCGATTGGGCATCGGCTTGCCGGACAATGAAAAGCAAAATTAAAAATAGGAGTGTGAGTTTTCTGTTCATAGTTGTTTTCTGCTTTCTGTTGTGTTCAAAATTACAAAAACAGGTTGGATAATTTATTTTAATTAACATAAAAAATTAGTGTGTTTTAGAAATTTAGGGGACTGCTGGCAACTCAATCTATTAATCGAAAGAATTACTCGAGGTTCTGCCTCGGGATTTCATATATTCTTCCCTGAATTTCATGGGAGACATCATCCGTCAGTTGACAGGTGACAAAGTGGTGAAATAAAGAAAATTCGATTTTAGCCTCTTTGCCCGAAAAAAGTTGATGTAATACTTTCTGGCATTGCCACGCTGATAGTCAACTTTAAGAATTTTCTTAATTACCCGGTGAAAATACAAATGGCAGATTTAAAATATTTGTGTAGATTTGAAAACGCACAACAATTTAAATGTAGTTTTAAAGTGTGTTTTTTAATCTGTTTTGTTTAAATTATTAACTATATCGATATGAGAAAGATTAAACGTTTTTTAGGAGCTGTTGTTTTGCTCGCAATAGTGGTCTATTTATTTGGCCCAAAACCCGAAAAAGCAAAAATGAGTAACGATTTACCCACCATTTCGGGAAGTATTGCCAACATTGAAAATTATGTGAAAAAGAACGACGCAGGCTTGCAAATTAAACCCGATAATGAGACCCGGATAATTTGGGCAAACGATTCGGTAAAAGAACGTACCAAATACTGTGTTTTATATCTGCATGGTTTTTCGGCATCGTGGTACGAAGGGTATCCGGCTCACGTAAAGTTTGCCAAAAAGTTTGGCTTTAATTTATATATTCCGCGCCTTGCTTCGCACGGAATTGTTACCGACGACCCTTTAATTGATATGACACCCGACCGGTTATGGGAGTCGGCAAAGCAGGGATTGATGGTAGCGCGGGCATTAGGGAAAAAGGTAATTATTATGGGAACATCGACCGGAGGAACACTTGCCTTGCAACTGGCTGCGGTCTTTCCTGAATATGTCGACGCATTAATTTTATATTCGCCAAATGTACGTATAAACGAACCCGGATCGTTTTTGCTCTCAAAACCCTGGGGTTTGCAGATAGGACGTAAAATTGTTGGCGGAAAGTACCGCATTACCAACGACGATTTCGACTCGAAAGATTGCCAGTACTGGAATTGCAAGTACAGAATGGAAGCCGTTGTTTATTTGCAGCAGCTTGTCGATTTAACAATGAATAAAGAGACTTTTAAACGGGTTACTGCACCCGTATTTCTTGGGTATTATTATAAAGATGAAAAACATCAGGACGAAACTGTTAAAGTAAGTGCCGAATTAAAAATGTTTAAACAACTGGGAACTCAGCCCGGCAATAAACGAAAAGTTGCTTTCCCCGATGCAGGCAACCATGTAATTGGCTGCGAGTTAACATCGGGGTGCGTTGAGCAAGTAGTTGCAGAAACCGAAAAGTTTGGAACCGAAATTCTAAAACTTAAACCTGTGGAATAAACCGCTTATATTTTTGAGGCTGCAGCGTCATCGAGGAACCAAATCAATCTTCCGCTGTTTGCCGCTATATGGTAAGCCGGCAGTTGTTTTGCAGCATCGGTGTCGTTCATAATTTCTGAAATACGTATTGCTTTATTTTCTCCGGTAACCAGAAAAAATATCCTGTTGGCGTTATTAATAACCCGGCCGGAAAGCGTTATTCGCTTTTGCCCTGAATTGGGATGCAGGGCAACTTCGCAAATTTTGTCACTATTTAAGAGTTCCATTTGGTTTGGAAAGATTGATGCTGTATGTCCGTCACCACCCATTCCCAAAATAATAAGGTCGAAAACAGGAATTTCATTTCTCGAATTTAAGTTTAATGTTATCTCTTCCGAATATCTTTGGGCCTCTTCAACCGGACTTCTTTCGCCTTTTATACGGTGTATATTCTCTTTTGGAATATTAATTTTCGACAGCAAGTAATCTACTGTCATTTTATAGTTGCTTTCCGCATCGTGTGGCGAAACACACCGTTCGTCGCCCCACCAAAAGTGAATTCTGTCCCAGGGAATTAAATCCCGGTATTTTTTACTCATCTTTTTAAAGAGTCCTTTGGGTGAGTTCCCTCCCGAAAGAGCAATATCGAAACGGGGTTGATTTGTTTTTTGAGCATGTTTTACAATCTCTTTTGCAATTGCTTTGTAAACTTTTTTTGGCGTTTCAAAAATTCTAACTTCAGTTTCTGTTGTCATTTTATTTTGAATTTAAAGAGTGTCGATATTTGTTACTAATTTGTCGTGTTAAAAAGCAGATATTCAACAGCTTATCTTTGTCTCATCTCTAATAATCTAATAATCTAATGATCTAATGATCTAATGATCTAATGATCTAATAATCTAAAATCTATTCTCTGTAAAGCACTAAACAATTATAATTCGCAATATAAACCGTCGTCGGTTAGGTTTTTACACGGAAATCGCCATTCGGCATTTGGAATAAGCTCGAACGATTCTTCCGGTCCCCATGTTCCGGCCGGGTATCCGTATATTGGCATTTCAGGGTTATTCTCCCATGCATTAATTATGGGTTGAACAAATTTCCATGCTTCCTCCACACCGTCGCCGCGTGCATAAAGTGTTGCGTCGCCCTGCATGCAGTCGAGTAACAACCTTTCGTATGCCGCCGGAACAGTGGTGTTTGTTAAATCGGAATAGTGAAAATCCATATTTACCGTTTGCACATCGAAACCTGCACCCGGAGTTTTCATCCCAAACTTCAGTAAAATTCCTTCGTCGGGCTGAATACGTATAATAAGTTGGTTGTTTGTCGATGCCTGATTGTTTCCCGAATCGAACAGGTGATGAGGAACACTTTTAAAATGAATAACAATCTCGGTAACTCTTGTGGGCAATTTCTTTCCGGTACGGATGTAAAACGGAACATCGGCCCAACGCCAGTTATCGATATAAAATTTAAGCGCAATAAAGGTTTCGGTTCTCGATTTCGGATCTACACCCGGTTCTTCGCGGTAACCGGCAACATTTTTATTCTTTATTTTCGAGCTGGTGTATTGACCGCGAATAACGTGGTCGACAATACGATTTTCGGGAATGGGGCGTAACGATTGGAAAACTTTAATTGTTTCGTTCCGAATTGAAGTGGCATCGATTACCGTAGGTGGTTCCATGGCAACAAAACCAACAAGTTGTAAAAGGTGGTTTTGAAGCATGTCGCGAAGTGCTCCCGAGTGGTCGTAGTAGCCTCCGCGACCTTCAACACCGAGGCTTTCTGCCGACGTAATTTCAACACGCTCAATGTAGTTCCGGTTCCAAAGTGGCTCGAAAATGCCATTCGAAAAACGGGTAACCAACATGTTTTGTACGGTCTCTTTTCCCAAATAGTGGTCGATACGGTAAATCTGCTCCTCGTCGAAATAGTTTAGCAATTTGGTATTTAATTCTTTGGCTGAAGCGAGATTTGTGCCAAAAGGTTTTTCAACAATTAGCCGCCGGAAGTGTTTCGACGATTTGCTTAGTTTATTTTTCGAGAGCAAGCGCGGAATAACTTCGTAAAGCGAGGGTGGGGTAGAGAGGTAGAAAATATAATTTTTTTCAATTTGTAAGTCGGTTGATAGCTGCTTTAGCCGTTTTTTTAGCGGTATAAAGTCAACAATTCTGTTGGTCTCAACCGGTTGGTAAAAAAGGAGCTTTTTAAATTCGGCTACCTGTTTCTCTTTTGGTAAAAACTCTTCTACTCTTTTTCTGAATTGATTGTCGGTTAACGGAGAGCGCGATGCACCCAAAACCGCAAACTTTTCGGGCAGTAAATTTTGAACAAATAAGCTGTAAAGTGCCGGAATTAGTTTTCGTTTTGTTAAATCGCCCGATGCCCCGAAAATGATTAATATTTGATTCTCTGTCTGTTTCATTTTGCTAAAAATAGATAATTATTCTGCTATGCGAAAAATATGTTTTCTTATTCAACACAAGTTACAATAATATTGTTTTCGTAAATCAGGTGCCAAAGTTTAAATTGTTTTTTGTTGTCGAGTGTGGCGGCAAAGTTTTCCTCTGTTTTTATGTCGAACGGATGGATGATTATTTGCTTGTTAAATTGAATTCCATCATCGTCGGTACATTTAAAAAGTGCTTCTTTTGCGCTCCAGTATAAAATTGTTGCAATTTGTTTGTTATCAGCTTTTTCAATTTCGTTTAACTCTTTTTTATGTAAAAATTTACCGCTTAATTTTCCAATGTTCCGGCTACTGTTTTCAATATCGATTCCAACTTTTTGGGAAGAAAGAATTACCGCAACAAAATTGGCCGAGTGCGAAATGCTAATGTTCCTATTATTACTTTTAAGTTGAGGTTTCCCCGATTTTAAATATTCCTGTCTCTTATACACATC
>WGCT01000064.1 GCA_015493625.1 Draconibacterium sp.
ATAAAGAACAGGTAATTTTTCGTGGATTTTGTGTTTTTGAAGACGATGTAAATCCTCACGTAAATTCGAACACATTAACCACCAACGATTTAACGTGGATAAAACTGCCAAAACTCGAAAAAATTGACGATTTTATAAACATCAATTTCGATGTTCTCATAAATATGTCGTTAAAGCAAAATCTAGTTCTCGATTACATTACTCTGCTTTCGAAAGCAAAGTTTAAAGTGGGCAGTTCCACCAATGAATCGAACTATTTTGACCTCAATATTAATATTGGAGAAAACCGTGATTCAATGTATTTGGTCGAGCAACAAATTTTTTATCTTGCGCAATTAAATAATAAAAATAACAAATGAGTCAACATTTCACAGGAGCGGGAGTTGCGTTAATTACTCCTTTTACAAAAAGTGGTCAGGTCGATTACAAAGCGTTAGAAACCATTATCGACAATCAGGTTAAAGGCGGAATGGATTATTTGGTGGCGTTGGGAACAACCGCCGAAACAGCCACATTAACCAACGACGAAAAATTGAATGTAGTTGAACTCATTAAAGAGAAATCGGCCGGTTTGCCGGTTATGGTTGGAATGGGCGGGAACAATACTCGTTCGATAATTAAGCAGATTGATAAATATAATTTTAACGGAGTAGACAGCATTTTGGTTGTAACACCATACTACAACAAACCTTCGCAAGAGGGAATGTTTCGCCATTACACCGAAATTGCAAAAACTAGTCCGGTTCCTGTTGTTCTTTATAATGTGCCTTCGCGCACAGGTGTTAATCTCGAGTTCGACACGGTAGTACGTTTGGCAGAAGCATCGGAGAATATTGTTGCCATAAAAGAGGCATCGGGTGTACTTTCGCAAATCACAAAAATAGGGAAATATACTCCCGATGATTTTACGGTTATTTCCGGCGACGATTTACTGGCACTTCCCATAATTTCAATTGGTGGAAATGGCGTTATTTCGGTAATTGCCAATGCTCTTCCAGCAAAACTTAGCCAGTTAATAAAACTTGCAAACAGTAAAAATTACGACGAAGCACTCGAATTGCATTTCGAATTAATAGATATCCTTCAACTTATATTTAAAGAGGGAAATCCGGGCGGAATTAAAGCACTTATGAATCATCAGGGAACCATAGAAAATGTATTGCGATCGCCGTTATACAAAATCTCGGATGCTACATACAACGAAATTAAAGAAGCTTATTCTAAACTAAAATAGCCGGTTTGCATCAGGCAATTTTAGTAGGAAAGTTTAATTTTGATATGTTACTCGGCTGTGAGTAAAAAGAAGAGTTAAACCGTGATATACTCAAGCCAAATGGCTTTTCATCCCGATGTACATCGGGATTCCGAAAAACTAAATGGATTGTGTATAGTTTATTTTCGGAAATATATTTTTTTAACACCTTGCCTGCCAATATTTCTGTAAATAGTTTTAATTTTGAACTCCATAAATTACATGTAAAATCTTTTGAAGAAACTTGTTTTTATAGTACTCCTTTTTTTGTCGTTTGGTTCTATGGCGCAGCAGGGGTTGCAAATGGAATTTTCCGAACAGGATTCTGTTCAAATGCAACAAAAGCGCGACAGAGAATACAGACAGTTAATTGCCGGTAACGCATTTAATGGGTTGGCAACCGAAGAACTGAAACTTCCCCCGTTTAATTATAAAGCTGAATTCGATAAACGTTATACGCTTGCATTTGGCATTTCGCCAATTAACAACTACTCGTTTGCCGGAATCTCGTCGGGAACATTGCTGCCCGGTTATTCTCCTTTTTATTCGAATGCAAAAGTGTTGAGTGCAGCATCGTATCAATTGGGCGACAAGCTTACCATTGGCGGTTTTAGTTACGGAAACAACTCGGTTTTTGGTGCACCTGCACATAACTATGGAACAAATAATTTCGACAATTACGGGTCGACATTAATTTTACAATATAAAGTTTCGAAAAACTTTAAAATAGAGACACAAATTAACGTTTCGAAAAATGGCAATCATCCTCCGGGATTTTAAAATTACCAATGATGAATTGTTGATATTGAAAAAATCTCCAATTCAACATTTATGTTTGAAACGTTTATCGATAAACTCGAAACTCGGAACTTTGAACTCAAAACAATAGTATGCTAACAATTTATAAAGCTTCTGCGGGCTCCGGAAAAACATTTCAACTTGTGGTTGAATACCTGAAACTTCTGCTCGAAAATCCGTACAATTACAAACATATTCTGGCTGTTACTTTTACCAACAAGGCCACCAACGAGATGAAAACCCGTATTCTTGAACAGCTTTATATGCTTGCCAGCAATAAGGAATCGAGCTATTTAAATGAACTTTGCAATCCTACACTTTCCGAAAAAACAGTGAGAAACAATGCTCGCCGGGTATTAAAAAATATTCTGCACGACTACAACCGTTTTTCCATCTCTACCATCGATTCGTTTACTCAACGAACCATAAAATCGTTTAATCGCGAATTGGGGATTTCGCCAAATTTCACATTAGAGTTAGACTCTGAAATTGTTCTTTCTGAGGCCGTTGACAGAATGCTGGCAAAAATCGACAAAGACAAAAAACTGTTAACGTGGTTAAAAGAGTTTAGCAAAGAAAAAATTCAGGATAACAAAAGCCAGCGGATTGACGAAAACATAAAAGCTCTTGGCGGCGAACTGTTTAAAGAGAAATTTCAACTCTTTTTCCCCGAAAACAATGAATCGGTATACAGTAGAGAGAACCTCGATGATTTTTCGAAAGAGCTCGCTGTTATCATTCGCAATTATGAAAAAACAGTTCAATCAGAAGCAAAAAAGGCAATGGATACAATTGTTGAATATGGTTTTACTGTCGACGATTTTTTGTATAAAAAAACCGGAGTAGCCGGTTATTTAAATAACCTTGCAAACGGCTCATTAAAAGAGCCAGGGGCAAGAGTACTTAAAGCTTCTGAAGAGGTAGAAAAGTGGTATACAGCTAAACATAATTCGGCTGCTGAAATTCACTCGCTTGTAGAAAAAAAATTACAACCGCTTTTAAACCTGATAATTGCTTATATCGACCAAAATTCAAAACAATACTATTCGGCAGTTGTTGTAAAAAAACAGTTGCGAATGCTGGGTATTTTAACCAACTTAAAAGAGGAGATAAAAATTCTGTTACACGAAAAAGGAAGTTTGCAAATTTCCGATTCGAATTTGCTTTTAAGCAAAATAATTGGGCAGTCCGACTCACCGTTTATTTACGAAAAAACCGGAAACTACTACAAATATTTTATGCTCGACGAGTTTCAGGACACTTCTACGTTACAGTGGGAAAATTTTAAACCGCTTATTTTAAACTCGCTTGCCGAGGGAAACAAAAACCTTCTTGTTGGCGACGTAAAACAGTCGATTTACCGCTGGCGAAACAGCGACTGGAAGATTCTTGCCGAACAGATTTATTCCGATTTCGGGGCTGAACAGATCCGCGAAATTGCCCTCGAATACAACTGGCGAAGCGATAAAAATATTATCCGTTTTAACAATGCCATTTTCGAGAGTTTAAAAAACAGTTTCGAAAACCGGCTAATTAACGACCTGGACGACAAAGAAGGTACGTATAAAGCAAAGTTCAATAATATTTATAGCCTTTTTAAACAGAAACTAGGAAATAAAAAAGCACCCAAAACAGGTTTCGTTAAAGTTCGGTTTTTCCCTTCCGAAAACTTTAGTGACGATTCGGTTGGCTCACTTGTAGAGGAGGTGAAAATGTTGCAGGATTCAGGAATTAAAGCATCGGAAATAGCAATACTTATTCGAAAAAATATAGAAGGAACGGCCATTATCGAAGAGTTTTTAAAAGCATCGGGATTGCGCGAAAATAGCAAGTATAATTTGTCGGTTTTATCGAACGAATCGCTGTTTTTATATGCTTCCCGGGGGGTTCTTTTTGTTGTCGAAATTATTGAATATTTTATCGATTCGGAAAATAAAATTACAAAAGCATCGCTTATAAATCTTTGGTTAAACTGGTTAAAACCTGCACTTCAACCCGATAAAAATAGCGGAGAAGAAAACCTCTCTTTGCTCGACACACAATTCGAACAAATTTTCGAAACCGAACTGGCCGTAAAACTTGAACTGCTAAAAAAGAAGATACTTCTTACTTCGCTCGACGAAACCATTACACATATTGCAGCAGAGTTTCATCTGTTTGAGTTAGCCGGAGAATTGCCATTTTTACAAACCTTAATCGATAAGTCGGGCGAGTTAAAATCATCGTTGTCGAACGATTTATCGAACCTGTTGCTTTGGTGGAAAGAAAAAGGGTATAAAACATCGGTTAATGCAAACGAAGAGGTCGATTCAATCCGGCTGCTTACCGTCCATCGCTCAAAAGGGCTGGAGTTTAAAGCGGTTCTTATTCCTCTTCTCGACTGGAAAACCGGTTGGTCGGGAAACCGTACTCCAATACTTTGGTGTAAACCCAAAACAGAACCGTTTAACCGTTTCCCGCTTTTGCCTGTTGCCGCAAACAACAATATGAAAGAGTCGTATTTCGCTACCGAATATTTTACCGAAAAGTCGAATACAATTATCGACACGTTTAACCTGATTTACGTTGCTTTTACACGGGCAAAATCGGCACTTATTATAAATTGCCCTGCTCCAAAAGAGAATAGCAGAACGCCGGGAAAATCGACTCATCATCTGTTAAAAGAGTCGTTAAATATGTTAAATGCTCAGGAAATGTTTAAGGGCAGCTGGAACAACGATGAAGATACTTTTTGCTTTGGCAATTTACCCGCATTTAAAAAAGAGGAGGAGAGTAGCAACTCTGTTACCATTACCAACTACCGGTTTAATAATTTCGCTGAAAAAATAAAATTACGCACCTCGGGCGACGAGTTTTTAATTGAAGGCGAAAAAAATAAATCGGAAAAAAACAGAGGGAAAATTATTCACGATATTTTATCGGAAGTTGAAACCCGGGAAGAGATAAAACCTGCATTTTTAAAAGCATTTCGCAACGGAATAATTGATAAAACCGAACTCGACGAAATAGAAGAAACACTTAATGAAAGTATTAAAAGCAGCCAGATTGCCAGTTGGTTCGATGGAAGTTATCGAATAATAAACGAAAGGAGCCTGCTTACTTCGGACAGGATTTTACGCCCCGACAGAATTATGATTTCCGGTAACGAAGCAGTTGTTGTTGATTATAAAACAGGACTTAAT
>WGCT01000065.1 GCA_015493625.1 Draconibacterium sp.
ACATGTGTATAAGAGACAGAAACAACCCCTGCCAGTATTCCTGAAACACCCAAAAATACAGGAACAATAAATTTATTTTTTTTGTTGTACCGCACCCATTTTATCGAGAGTATGGTAAAAGCTGTAACAGGAATAACAAACAGGTAGGCAACAAAAATACCAAAAACAACAATTATTAATCCCATTCCTAAACCCGGTTCTTTTAAATATTGTATTGCTTTGTATGCAATATAAAAGTTTAAAAAAAGCATGATCACCGCTGACAAAACAAGCATAACAGTTAAAAAACGGCACTTTGTTTTTTCAAAAATTAATAAGTTCATAAAATTATTCTTTACAAAGAAGTTGTTTAATCTCAAGGCAATATTAGCACATTCCAACAATGCTTCTTTTAGAAAGAAGTTACTTGTTTTTAATTCTGTTAAATTGTGTAGTTTATTTATGTCCTAAAAACTTCTGTCAAAAATACAAATCAATTAGTTGGTTGCAGTTAAAGTTGATTAAAACTAAATAATATACAACATACAAACAAATGTTCGCTTAGTTTTTTTTCGTTTTTCTGGTCTATTAACACACACGAATTACAACCGACTGCACGCTCCATATTATCAGGCAATTAATAGTCACAGTGTGAGTCTTTGGCAAATTGCATCTGGTTAATTGTTATAGATAGTTCTTACCGGCAACTCACACCGTGACTTGCTTGCACAGCAGCCCCTATTCATCCATCCACTTTAGTTGCTTCCATTTTTGAGGTCCGTCATTTTGCTGAGGTTTCCCTTTTGTACTCCTTCCTGCCGTAACAATTTCAGCCAGTTCTTTTCTGTATTGCTCAACAATGTTGGTATGTTCGGCTTGTAAATTGGTTGTTTCGCCAATATCGTCGTCCAGATTATAAAGTTGAACTTTGGGTAGTTTTTCTATTCCTTTCGAATTTGGTCGCGGGGCACTCCACCCTCCCGACCCGGGACAAAATATAGCTTTCCAATTCTCTTTCCGGTATGCAAACGAGCCGTTAATCGAATGGTGTACAATACTCTTTCGTGTTTCGGCATTCGATTTTAGTTTCAGTGCAGACAAAAAACTGTAACTGTCTTCGGCCACATTATCGTTGTATTTAACATTTAAAATATCGGATACTGACGCAAACAGATCGGTTGTGCATAAAAGTTGATTGCTCTTGCCCGGCTTCACCTTTTGCGGCCAGCTAACAATATACGGTACATGATGACCGCCCTCAAAAATATCGGCTTTGTGCCCTCGAAAAACATAACTCGGATTGTGCCCTTTCGAAATAAGCTGTTGGAACCCGGCCTGTGGCGAACAGCCGTTATCGCTGGTAAAAATTAATACCGTATTTTCGGCAATCCCCTTTTCTTCCAATGCTTTTCGTACCTCGCCTACAACCCAATCGACCATAACAACAAAATCGGCATATGGGTTATCGAGGCCACTTATTCCCTGAAATTCTTTGGTTGGCAAAATAGGTGTATGGGGAGCCGAAAGTGCCATATAAACAAAAAAAGGTTTATTGCCGTTGGCATTATCGCGTATAAAATCGACCGTTTTTGTTGTAATTGTTGGTAACACCTGCTCGTGTATAAAATCGTCGGACGTGGGGCCTTCGCGCCACCACGACTGTTTGCCTTTGTTAACAGTACTTTTTGTAGGAACCATTGTTGGTTTATCGTTTTCGAGCCAAACATACGGAGCCATATCCAGCGAGCCGCAAAACCCAAAGAAATAATCGAATCCCCGTGTAACCGGACTATTTTCCACTTTCTTCGAGAAATCGACTTTATACATCGAAGCATCGAAAGGTGCCGATGACGGATCTTTAACGTTCATTCCTCCACCGGTTGAATCGGTTGGAGCCCAGTCCCACCCCAAATGCCACTTCCCAAAACCGGCAGTCACGTACCCGTTTTCTTTCAAAAAACCGGCTATAGTTTTCCGGTCTTTTGCAATTAATGCTTTACTGTAGCCACCCAAAACTCCTCTTTTTAACGTTGAACGCCAGTTGTACCGGCCTGTTAAAATTCCATACCGGGTTGGCGTGCAAACCGCAGAACTGGTGTGTGCATCGGTAAATGTTACCCCCTTTTCAGCAAGCCCATCAATATTTGGAGTTTTAATTTTTGAATTCTCGTTAAAACACGAAACATCGCCGTAACCCAAATCGTCGGCAAGAATAAAAACAATATTTGGTTTTTCTTTTTTTTTCTCTTCACGATGAGTGCAGCCAATTAATGCAAACAAAACTACTACTAAGACGACGTTTATGACTTTCATTTTTTTAACGTTTTAAGTTCATTAAAACACTACGTTAATTCCGGCAATTAAACTAAAAAAGTTACCTCTCAACTTGTTTAATGCTGTAACTCAAAAATAGCGAACTTTCAGTTATTATCATACAAAGTTTTCCGATGCAGATTTGAATTCGTAAGTTTCCCGGTTTCAATTACGACTGCTGATTTTGCTTTAGTCGAGAACAAAGCGGTAGCTAATTGTGCCTTGTTGAAAAGCGGGAGCATTTTTGCTCATATTAAACTTTGCTTTCAGAGCTGCCCGTTTTGCTTCGTCCAAGAATTTTTGATTCATAATTGTTGTTCCACGCACTCCCGGTTCTGCATTGGTAACTTTACCATTTTTATCGACCGTAACGTTAACTACAACCACACCGGCATCGTCGCCGGGGTATTTAGGCTTTGGCAACGAAATTGCCGAACGACCTGAGAGACTGAAAGAAACTCCCGCCCCTTTATTTCCGGTGCCACTTCCACCGGTGCCATAGTTTCCGGCATTTGCATCGCCGGTTTTTACCCCTTGGTTTCCACCGGGGAATGTAACCCCTTGACTTTTACCACTGTTACTTCCTTTTCCTCCGCTACCCGAACCTTTGTTGGCAAAAGCACTTTGGGTTCGCGAATTTATTTCATCAATTTTTCGCTGCTCTTCTTCGCGTTTTTTCCGTTCTGCCTCTTCACGGGCTTTTTGTTCTTCTTCCTGCTTGCGTTTTCGTTCAAGTTCTTCCTGCTTTTTACGCTCTTTTTCTA
>WGCT01000066.1 GCA_015493625.1 Draconibacterium sp.
AATTTACTTTCTAACTGTAATTGTTTTATCAGGCCTTTGGTCTTGTAGTAGTGGCCCCAAAGAAGACACCGAGTTAATCAGTGATGACACTGTTGTACAGGAGAATACAAAAAAAGAAGACATGGGACAGGCAATTTTTCAGTTACCATCACCCGTCGAATTATTTATGTTTATGTGGGAAGATGGAGCCCCGTTTAATGCAGCCAATCTAAATTCCATATCAAATGCGAGTACATATGTCGAATCTAAGAAAAAAGCAATGAATTTGGGCGTCTATTCTGCCGATTTAGCCTATTGCACTATTTACGACAAAAACCAAGAAACCATGAATTTGTTTTCGGCAACCAAAACATTGGCCGAAGATTTGGGATTGACCGAGGGCTTCGACCAATCTATCCTAGATAGAATCGATAAAAACATTAGCAATAGCGATTCTTTATATCAAATTACGAGCGATTCTTACTCAAAAACACTTGCCTTTTTACAAGCTCAAGGCCAAACTCAGATTTTACCTTACATCATATATGGAGGTTGGTTAGAAAGTGTTTACATTGCAACTCAAACCGTCAAAAAATATAAACCAGAGAGTGAAATTGCATCTCGAATTTCAGACCAAGGCTTATTGGTCGAAAATTTAAAAGAATTTTTCGAGTACATCAAAAAAGACGACCCACAGGCCGTTTCAATTTTGGAAGACTTAAATGCTTTAGATGCTATTTATCAAAAAAGTCAGGATACCGAAGATGGTTTAATGTCTAAAGAAATATATTTAGAGCTTAAAGCAAAAATAAAAACCTTGAGAACAAGCCTTGTAAAGTAAACTAATTTGAAACTAATCCTTATCAATAACATTTGAGGACAAAAAATTATGAATATGAAGAAGTTATTTATATACAGTATTTTAGCCATTACCTTTGCAACCGCAGCTCAAGCTCAACGTTGCGATAAATACAACAGGTATTGTGATGCTGATTTATACGATTACGATTATAGTGCCCAGTCGGCATTTGCACATCTTTATCCCGGAGATACAATTCCTGTAAAAACAGTATTGTATGGTAATAAAGAATACCACATTACGGTCTGTTCCGATTACGAAAACATTAAATGGAAAATCGTCAAGCCGTATCGAAGAACGGTAAAGAAAATACAATCCATTAGAAGAGATACCGTAAACACATATAAAGTAGATGAATATGGCGATTATGTTGTAGATGATGCAACAGGAGATTACATAATTGAAAATACAGAAATAACAGTTGATACCATCTGGAGTACAAAGCGTGTTGCTGATGAAAAACTAATGTTTGATAATAGCAAAGATGTAGATTGGAAACATCGGCTTAAAAAATCACAAAGAGCATTTATATATGTTTATTTACCAATGGATGCTGACCCGGAAGGCGCATGTGTAGCCGTATTTATTGGAAGAAAGCAAATTCAGAAATCAAGATTTGCAGGAAAACGTCCAACAGGTGAAGCTTATTAACCAGAATTCTAGATTCTAAATTAGAAAATAGGGGTGTCCTAAGGGCGCCCTTTTTTATGTTAAAAATATAAAAAAGACTGTCTTTTTGTCATAGAAATAGAATTTGTAGCTCTAATAAATTGTATCTTTGTATCCATTCAGTTATAATGCTATTTTTATGCTATTATTGGTATTAACCCACTAATTTAAACAATGACAGAGAATTAATTTGATTTATGGATACACAACAAGTAAAGCAACGATTCGATATAATAGGGAATACTCCCGTATTTAATAGAGCTATAGAGATAGCCGTACAAGTTGCTCCAACCGATTTGTCAGTGTTAATAACTGGAGAAAGTGGAGTCGGGAAAGAGCGTTTTCCTCAGATTATCCATAATTTTAGCCATCGAAAACATGCCAAATATGTAGCCGTAAACTGTGGAGCAATTCCCGAAGGAACCATCGATTCTGAACTTTTTGGTCATGAAAAAGGGGCCTTTACTGGAGCTGTCGATAAACGAAAAGGTTATTTCCAAGTCGCCGATGGCGGTACCATATTTTTAGACGAAGTAGGGGAGCTACCACTTTCTACACAAGTACGATTACTTAGAGTTTTAGAAACAGGTGAGTTTATGAAAGTTGGTTCCTCTGTTCCCGAAAAAACAAATGTAAGAATAGTTGCCGCAACCAATGTAAATGTAGAACAAGCTGTAAAGAAAGGAAAATTTAGAGAAGACCTTTACTATAGACTCAATACCGTTCCCATAAATTTACCAGCTTTAAGAGAACGAAAAGAAGATATTCCAATTTTATTCCGAAAATTTGCCTCCGATTTTGCCGAAAAATATAGAATGCCTGTCTTGCGCCTAGATGATGAGGCTAGGCATGCGCTTATAAATTACAGATGGCCGGGTAACATACGTCAGTTAAAAAATATTACGGAGCAAATTTCGATTATCGAAAAAAATAGACTAATCACTTACGATACTTTAATAAAATATCTACCATTAGAAACCAATTCATTACCAGCATTATATAATTCTTCATCGATTAACGAAGAAC
>WGCT01000067.1 GCA_015493625.1 Draconibacterium sp.
CCCAAATCGATAATTTCGCCTGATTTTGAAATTCCTTCCCCATAAATAATATCGAATTCGGCTTTACGGAATGGCGGAGCTACTTTGTTTTTTACCACCTTAACACGAACATGGTTTCCCTGAACTTCGTCGCCGTCTTTAATTTGTCCAATACGACGAATATCTAAACGCACCGATGCATAAAATTTAAGAGCATTTCCACCGGTTGTTGTTTCGGGGTTTCCAAACATAACCCCAATTTTTTCGCGCAATTGGTTTATAAATACACAGCAGGTTTTTGTTTTATTAATATTACCGGTAAGTTTACGAAGTGCTTGCGACATTAACCGGGCCTGTAATCCCATTTTCGAATCGCCCATTTCGCCTTCAATCTCGGCTTTCGGTGTAAGTGCTGCAACCGAGTCGATTACAACAATATCGAGTGCTCCCGAACGAATAAGGTTATCGGTAATTTCTAAAGCCTGCTCGCCATTATCGGGTTGCGAGATAAGGAGATCGTCGATATTTACCCCCAGTTTCTTTGCATAATAGGGGTCGAATGCATGTTCTGCATCGATAAATGCTGCAATACCTCCTGCTTTTTGTGTCTCGGCAATAGCATGAATGGCAAGTGTTGTTTTTCCCGACGATTCGGGGCCGTAAATTTCTACTACTCTGCCCTTGGGGAAACCGCCAACACCCAATGCTACATCGAGCGCAATGGAACCCGAAGAAATGGCCGGAACGTCTTCAATGGGTTTGTCTCCCATTCGCATTATCGAACCTTTTCCGTAGCTCTTTTCAATTTTATCCATTGTTAATTGAAGAGCTTTTAGCTTCTCTTTATTCATTAGACTTTTTTCTTCTTTTGTCATGCTTAGTATCGGTTAAATGTTTAATGTTGTAATTATTTGGTTGGTGTGGTCTTTTGTTTTTACTTTTTCGAAAATGCTAACAATAACACCTTTCTCGTCGATTATAAAAGTTTTGCGTAACACGCCCATATATACTCTGCCGTAAAGCTTCTTTTCGCCCCACGCTCCGTAAGCTTGTAAAATCTCTTTTTCAGTGTCGGAAATAAGGTTAAACTTTAGGTTATACTTGTCTATAAACTTTACATGCGATTTTTCACTGTCGGGACTTACGCCAACTACCTCGAACCCGTTTTTTAACCACATTTCATAATTTTCGTTCAGGTTGCACGCCTCGGCTGTACACCCCGGAGTATTATCTTTTGGATAGAAATAGAGTATTAACTTTTTACCTGAAAAATCGGCCAACGTAATTTTTTCTCTATTCTGGTTAACACCTTCAAAATGCGGTGCTTTATCTCCGGCTTTTAAACTTCCCATTTTCTAATTTTTAGAGTACAAATATAAATTTTTAATGATAACTATCAGCTTTTTTTGAGGGGCAAAACGCGAAAATAATATATACTAAAACAAAATAGCTTTTCGGTACCGATGAACATCGGAATTAGAAGTTTGTTATTTATGTTTGAGTAGAGCTATTTGTTTGCCAGTTTAAATTTATGTTGGCTTACTTAAAAACAAACGGAATGATTTTACAATTAGCTCATATAAATAATGGAAACACTGCTGTTTCGTGCATTTTTTATAAATTAGCAACCATTAAAAGACGATTCGTTGTGATTTTTAATGGGCCTGATATTTATTGATATGATAAATTATAATGGTGGAGGTCTGTTCAATCACTTTTTATTTACTGAGAAATTCAAGTTTAAAAAATAAACGAACTGTTAACAAAACCTTTTTATATAATGAATAAATTTTATTCGAACATAATTCTCTCTCTTATTTTAATTGCCCCGATTCTCGCTGTTTCGCAGGATACCGGATTGGCATCGGCCATTGCATTATTCGATAAAGGAAAATTTGCTGAAGCAGAACCAATGTTTAAAGCTGTTTTAGATGAAAAACCCGGCGACTTTATGGTGAACTATTTTTACGGAGCATGCCGAACTGAAAATAATCATTTTACAAATGCCGACCTCGAATGCCTGATAACTGCTAACGAGGAAGTCTCGCCAATAAATATAAATTACTATTTCGGGGTTCAATATCACGCACGCAGTAACTGGGAGCGGGCATTAAAATACTATAACCGGTATAAATCGGCGGCACAACCCGACGATATTTCAAAAAGAAAAGTTCTTGAGAAAATACAGCAGTGCTACGACAAAGTGAATCCTTATGAAGCATATATTATAAAGGAGAACAGTATTCCGGTAATTCCGGTTGTTGAAACAGATAGTCTGGCTGCTCTTGCTGATACTACCGGCAATGCACTTGTTGCCGATAGTTTAACCGCTAAGTTAGAGGCGGTTGCCGACACAGCAGCCCAAGTAGTTTTGGACACAACAGAAACACCCGAAAAGCCCAAAGGGAAAACGATTAGTTTTATTGTAAACAGCGAAATAACTTATACAAATACCAATCAGTTTCGAACAACCGACGGGAAAGCTTTTTTTGAAAAATGGAGGAAGCAAAAGAATGCACTTGATAGTATAATTCATAAAACCGATGCGTTGAGAGAAAAATATGCAAAAGCAAAAACACGATTCGAAAAAAATAGTGTTGGACAACAAATCCTTGAAAATGAAAAGAGTCTTTATAAATTAAAAGACGACGTTGCCGAGTTACAAAGCAGTGCACAATTAACGGAGAATAACTACTGGCAAAATGCTTCACCCGAAGAGGTTGCCACATTTTTTGAAGAGCAGAAACAGGAAGAACAGAAAGCAATGCTACCCGATACAACAACAGGTAATATTTCGGAAACAGATACAACCGAATCGGTTAATCCGGCTGTGTTACTTTCCGACAGCGACGAATCTGTTGTAACGGAGGAATCGGGGAGCAACAATTTGGTTTATAAAATTCAATTGGGTACATACCGGAAGCTGCCAAATTATGTGAAGAAATTATACAAGAAACTGTCGCTTTTCCGGGAAATTGATACCTATACTGATGAAAAAGGTGTTGTGGTTTACACCACTGGAAATTTATCAAATTACGACGATGCGCTTAAAATGCAAAATCAGGTGAAACAAGAAGGTGTAGAAGATGCCAAAATAGTACCGTATTTTAAAGGAAAAAGAATAACTTTGAAGGAAGCAAAAGAGTTGGAGGAGAAAGGATGAGTCCGAAAGAGAAAATATCGAAAAAACAGAAGAGAGATTTTAAACAAGAGAACTTTCTTATATTGCATAACGACGATACGCATTCGTTTGATTATGTGATAGATGCATTGGTTGAGATTTGCGACCACGGTTACGAGCAAGCCGAACAGTGCACATTAATTACCCACTACAAAGGGAGGTGCGATGTTAAAAAAGGAGGATTCGATGCATTAAAACCATTGAAAAATGCCCTTAACGAAAGGGAATTAATTGCCACCATAGACTAAATAATTATGACCATTTTTGCTATTCTTTTACTTATTTTTCTCGGGTTTGTTTTGTTACTCATCGAGTTTGCCATAATTCCGGGTATTACAATTGCCGGTATTGGCGGGTTTTTATTGTTGGGAGCCAGCGTTTTTATGGCTTTTAAAGAGTATGGTGTTTTTGCCGGCTTTTTAACTCTTGCATTTGTTTTAATCGCTTCGCCCATTCTTATTGCTTATTTCTTTAAATCGAAATCGGCAAAAAAGATGATTCTTAATTCGGAAATAAAAGGGACAGTTGATACCATAAACGAAAAGAAGGTTAAAGTTGGAGAAACGGGTAAAACAATTGGGCGTTTAGCTCCAACCGGAAAGATAAAAATAAACGGAGAAACAGTTGAGGCACAGTCGGTAGGTACGTTTATCGACCAAAACACCGAAATTGTAATCATAAAAATACAATCGAATAAAATTATTGTAGAACCTTTAAATAAAGAGAAAAATGATTGAGTCAGTAGGTAGTGTTGGATTAATTATCGGTGTAATTGTTTTAGTAATAATTGTGCTGTATTACATCCCTGTCGGACTTTGGTTTTCGGCATTGGTTTCGGGAGTGCGAATTTCGCTTATGCAACTGTTTTTAATGCGTTTCAGAAAAGTTCCTCCGGGCGTAATTGTTCGGGCAATGATTGAAGGAACTAAAGCTGGTGTTGCTCTAAACCGCGACGAGTTAGAGGCACATTATCTTGCCGGCGGGCACGTTGCCAGAGTGGTACACGCCTTGGTTTCGGCATCGAAAGCAAATATCGAATTAACTTTTAATATGGCAACTGCCATCGACCTTGCCGGGCGCGATGTTTTCGAAGCTGTTCAAATGTCGGTTAACCCGAAAGTAATTAATACACCTCCGGTTACTGCAGTGGCAAAAGATGGAATTCAGTTGGTTGCCAAAGCTCGTGTTACTGTGCGTGCCAGTATAAAACAGCTGGTTGGAGGAGCAGGCGAAGAGACCGTTCTCGCTCGTGTTGGAGAAGGAATTGTTTCGTCGATTGGCTCGTCGCACTCGCACAAAGCGGTATTGGAAAATCCCGATTTTATTTCGCGTACGGTGCTCGATAAAGGGCTCGATGCAGGTACTGCCTTCGAAATTCTTTCAATTGACATTGCCGATATTGATATAGGTAAAAATATTGGAGCCGTTCTTCAAATGGATCAGGCCGAAGCCGATAAAAATATTGCACAGGCAAAAGCCGAAGAGCGTCGTTCTATGGCAATTGCACTCGAGCAAGAGATGATTGCCAAAGCACAAGAGATGAAAGCAAAAGTTATTGAAGCCGAAGCACAGGTTCCGTTGGCAATATCGGAAGCATTCCGAAG
>WGCT01000068.1 GCA_015493625.1 Draconibacterium sp.
TCCCCAGCATTGCTTGCTTCCGTTTTGGCTTAACAAAACAAAATTATTCAAAAAAATAATAGCCCTTTTTAAAATTGAAAAATATCAGCCTCAATTTTGTCCATTAGAAGCTTTTTGCCCAAAATTAGCCTCAATTTTGTCCATTACTCCTATGAAAGTTTGTTTTCAGAACCGTTAAAAAGTTGGTCGATTGAAAGCCGGCAACAACTTCGGCAGGCGACATGTCGGGATAAACTTTTAACGCTGTTTTAGGAAGTGGTTGCAACGAAGATGCAAAAGTGTACATATAAACAACATCGAGTGCCAGCGGAATAAGCAACATAATAATAGCAGTTCTCAGCACCTGTTTTCCTGAAAGATTACGCATGGCCAGAATAAGCAAACCCATTAACGCATAAAGCATTAAAATATCGCCCGACCACATTAAAGCATGAAGTGTACCAATTAAAAGAAGTAAAATTAACCGGCGGGCATAAAATGCCGGAAACGCAGGATTTTCACGATTACGCTATATTTGCAAACTAAAACCGATGCCGAAAAGCAACGAAAAAATTGTATAAAACTTTGTGTCGATAAAAAATTTGAGGTAGTAATAAATGGTTGAGTCGGCAGTGAAATTACCAAACGATTTAATTGTATCGATAGGCAGAAATTTAATTCCACTCCAGCTTAAAATATTTGCAAACAAAATACCAACAAGTGCAAAACCACGTATTACATCGAGTAATACAATACGTTTTGTTACCGGACCAAGTTGTGATTTTTCTCCCATATTTTTTTAGTTAAACAATAAATAAAACAGAATTTATAGCAGAACGAAAAGTAGTTAAAAAAAATGGAACTCCAATTTGAAATTCCATTAAAACGATTACGACCAATCAGTTTCATTTATAAACCTCCTCCGCTTTTTGATATCCCTCGGAGATGACGGTAAGTTTCAGATTCTCTTTATTTACAATAGATGCGTGCTGAAAAACTGCCGGGACAAGAACCTCTCCATTACTCACTGTTTGGTACGATTTCTCGCACTCTCCGCAATTAGCTAGAGTAACAGCAATGTCGGCAACGGTGGCTGCCAGTTTCTCGTAAGGTTTGTAAATTGTACAAGCCTGATTTCCTGCCACAATCTCCTGAAGATTTCTTAAATCGGCATCTTGTCCGGCAACCAAAACTTCCCCCTCTTTGTCTGCCTCTTTTAGCGCTTTTAATACGCCCATTGCAATTGCATCGTTTCCTGCAATTATTGCATCAACACCGCTTTTAAGTTTTAAAATTTTTTTTGCATGTTTATACCCCTCTTTCTCTCCCCAATAGTTGGTAAAAACATTATAAACAATTTTAATATCCCCTTTTTCTACCAAAGGTTGAAGCACGTTCATTTGGCCCAAGTATAGAAACTGACTATTATTATCGCGTTCAGCACCACCAATTAAAGCGTAATTACCAACCGGTTTTATGGTGGTTAAATATTTTGCCTGCAAAGTTCCTATTTCAATATTATCGGTCGATACGTAGTAGTCGAGTTTGCAATTTTTAATAAGCCGGTCGTACGAAATAACTTTAATATTTTTCTGGTGTGCAACTTTTACAATATCGGCAGCTGCAAACTGGTCGACAGGTACAACCACCAAAACATTAACACCGTTAGCAAGCAGTTCTTTTGCCTGTTCGAGCTGTTTATTAGCATCGTTTTCGGCAATACGAACCTTTACGGTTCCTCCCAGGTCCTGAACTTTCTGTACAATAAAGTTCCGGTCGTTTTCCCATCTCTCTTTATCTAAAGCATGAATAAGCAGCCCTACTTTTACGTGTTGGTTTTTCATTGCACAACTTTGAAAAAGAAATACTGCCAGGAAAACCATTGACAATAATCGAATAGAATGTTTCATATTAATTGGATTTTTATTTTGTTCTATTCAATTTACGAAATATCAGCGTAAAACAACAAGTAAATAAAATGAATAACCAACTGTTATAAAACACATTAAATATTGAAACCTTTTTTGTTTGGAGCTAAAACCGCTGTATTTCGTCGTAGAGCTTCTGAATAGGCAACCCCATTATATTATAA
>WGCT01000069.1 GCA_015493625.1 Draconibacterium sp.
AAAAAACAGAGTTCTTAACAATTTTCGAAAAAACAACACTGTTTTTAAATCTTAGATGTTTATATGTTTTCAAATTCAAAATTGTCTATTTATCTTATTTTGAATAGTTTTGGAGGACGCAAAACAAAAATTTATGATACAACATTCGGAACTTATCTTAAACAACGACGGTTCAATTTTTCATTTGCATCTAAAACCTGAGAACATCTCAGACCATATAATTTTGGTTGGCGATCCGGGGCGTGTCGATACAATTTCGGCGCATTTCAGCAAAATCGACTTTACCGTGCAAAACCGTGAGTTTAAAACGGTTACAGGATGGTATAAAAACAAAAAACTAACAGTGGTTTCCACCGGAATTGGTACCGACAACATTGATATTGTTGTAAACGAACTCGACGCAGTTGCAAACATCGATCTCGAAACAAGAGAGATAAAAAGCAACCACACAACTTTACATATTGTACGTATCGGTACATCGGGAGGACTTCAACCCGATTTGCCTGTAAATTCGTTTGTTGTTTCGCAAAAATCGATTGGGTTCGACGGGATGTTAAATTTTTATGCCAACCGCGAAAGTGTAAGCGATTTGTCGTTCGAAAAAGCATTCAGGCAGTTTACAAACTGGAACCAAACATTGCCAACACCATACATTGTCGATGCTTCGGAAAAACTAATTTCAAAGTTTAGCGACAAGATTTTCAAGAAGGGAGTAACCATTTCGGCACCCGGGTTTTATGGCCCGCAAGGGCGCGTTTTACGCCTGCCACTCGCCGTTCCCGAGCTGAATACTCAAATTGAAGAGTTTGCGTTCGACAATTTGCGAATTACAAATTTCGAGATGGAGAGTTCGGCCATTTACGGTCTTTCGAAACTTTTGGGGCACGAAGCGTTAACGGTTTGCCTTATTATTGCGAACAGGGTTACACTTACCGCCAACGAAAATTACCGCGACGAAATGAAAAAGCTAATTATACAGGTACTCGACCGTTTAACGGAATAAACTATGGAAAAAAGCAAACTTGATGCATTAATTAATCTGCTCGACGACCCCGACAATTCTATCTTCGAGCTGGTTGAAAAAGAACTTTTAAAAGAAGATTATAAAATAATTCCGATGCTGGAAGAGCGATGGGAAACAAGTTTCGACACCAGTTATCAGGAACGAATTGAAAATTTAATTCAGGGGCTGCAATTTAAAGAGACTTACAACAAACTGAAAACCTGGATTCATTCTGAAAAACGCGATCTGTTTTATGGGTTTTGGGTTGTCGATCAATTTCAATATCCCGACCTGAGCATACTAAACATTCAGTTGAAAATTGAAAACATTAGAAAAAAGATTTGGCTCGAGCTAAACAATTCGCTTACACTACTCGAAAAAACAACCATTCTAAATCACTTTCTCTTTAATATACATGGATTTACATTGAATTTCAGCAATAAATATTCGTCGCAAAATTGTTTTTTAAGTCAACTGCTCGATTCAAAAAAAGGAAATCCTGTATCGCTGAGTATTTTATATACCATTATTGCTCGCCAGCTTGAATTGCCTGCCTATTTTATCGACTTCCCAAAAAATCCGTTGGTTGCTATTGTTGAACCTGAACTGGCAAAAAAAGTACACGGCGATTCGTTTAATTCCGATGTTCTTTTTTACATTAATCCGTCGCATAAAGGGTCGGTTACAAGCATTAAAGAGATTGAGTACCATTTACGCACTAACGATTTTAGGCCAACAGAGAATTACACCGAGCCCAAATCGGATATTCTCTTTATTCAACGCCTTTTGGAGTCGCTTTCCGAGTCGTATAAATCTCTTGGAATGTTTGAAAAAGAAGAACAGATACAACAACTTCTTCAACTCTTTTAATTATTAAAGCGCATACAATAGTTTGCATCGAGCATCATCATAAAAAAAAGTCTTTCCGAAAACGGAAAGACTTTTTTTGTGTACGCTATTAACTGCTTTATTTCGCGTAGCTAACTGCCCGGGTTTCGCGAATAACAGTAATTTTAATCTGTCCCGGATAGGTCATTTCATCCTGAATACGTTTTGAGATATCGTACGAAAGTTGTTCGGTTTCCTGGTCGCTCATTTTATCGGAACCAACAATTACGCGTAATTCTCTACCCGCCTGAATGGCATACGTTTTCATTACACCCGGGTACGAAAGAGCCAAATCTTCGAGGTCTTTTAAGCGTTTAATATACGACTCTACAATCTCGCGGCGTGCTCCCGGTCGTGCTCCCGAAATAGCATCGCAAACCTGTACGATAGGTGCCAACAGTGTTTGCATTTCCACTTCGTCGTGGTGCGAGCCAATTGCATTTGCAATATCGGGTTTCTCTTTGTAACGTTCGGCGAGTTTCATTCCAAGAATTGCGTGTGGCAATTCCGGCTCGTCGTCGGGCACTTTACCAATATCGTGTAACAGTCCGGCACGTTTTGCTTTTTTTGGATTCAGCCCCAGTTCCGATGCCATAATTGCACATAAATTTGCCGTTTCGCGCGAGTGCTGCAATAAGTTTTGTCCGTACGACGAACGGTATTTCATTTTACCAATTAAACGTATTAACTCGGGGTGCAATCCGTGAATTCCAAGGTCGATGGTTGTACGTTTTCCGGTCTCAATAATCTCCTCTTCAATCTGTTTTTTCACTTTCCCTACAACCTCTTCAATTCTGGCCGGATGAATTCGTCCATCGGTTACCAGTTGGTGTAAAGCGAGGCGTGCAATTTCGCGGCGAACAGGGTCGAACGCTGAAAGAACAATAGCTTCCGGCGTATCGTCGACAACAATTTCAACACCGGTAGCAGCTTCGAGTGCCCGGATATTTCGTCCTTCTCGGCCAATAATACGACCTTTAATCTCGTCGCTTTCAATATGAAAAATGGTAACGGCATTTTCGATGGCTGTTTCGGTTGCAACACGTTGAATTGATTTAACCACCACTTTTTTCGCCTCTTTGTTTGCCGTTTGCTTGGCCTCTTCCATAATTTCGTTAATGTACGAAATGGCTTCGGTTTTAGCCTCTTCCTGTAACGATTGTACCAATTGTGCTTTTGCATCTTCAGCAGAAAGACCGGAAATTTGCTCCAGCTTTTCGAGGTGTTGTTTATACACTTTATCGAGTTCTTCAGTTTTATGCTCGACACGCTGCAACTGCAAATTTAAATTTTCGCGAATGGCTTCAACCTCTCTTCGCGTTGTTTCAAACTCTTTCGATTTACGATTAACTTCATCGCGGCGCTGATTTAGGTGGCTCTCGCGCTGTTTCTGCTTGTTCTCCAAATTTATCAACGCACTATTTCGCTCGTTAATGTACTTTTCGTGTTCCGATTTCAACTGCAAGAATTTCTCTTTTGCTTGCAAAATCTTATCTTTTTTTATCACTTCAGCCTCGGCAACTCCCTCGGCAATTATTCGTTTTTTCTTCGACTTTAATGCTTTGTCCCATATAAAATAGGCCAAAGCGCCACCAAAAACGAAACCGGCAGCAACTCCTATTATTAAATCCATATTCAATGTCTCTTATTAATTAATTATACAATAAAACCCGTAACAGAAC
>WGCT01000070.1 GCA_015493625.1 Draconibacterium sp.
GCCCAAAATTAGCCTCAATTTTGTCCATTACTCCTTAATTGATATTTTTACGATAAACCCCATTTGATCAAACAGTTAAATTAATCTGGCAAATTACTCTACTTGTATTTCTCTGAATATTTGGCTGTTTCGGAAGTAGCAACACATAGAAAATAAAAGGCCGGACAGAATAAAACTTATTCTTCGATACATTTTAAGATTGTTTGGAAAGTATTTTCAATGTCGCTGTCTAAGCCAACAGAAAAACGTACTAATCCATCAGAAAGTCCCATCTCTTTCTGAACATTTAAAGGGACTTCTGACGAGGTGCTTTTTCCAGAATTACTGAAAAGCGTACGGAAATACCCCAACGAAACGGCAAGATACCCCACCCCTGCTGCTTGCATTTTCTGCATTATAGTATTTGCCCTCTTTTCTGTTTCGAAATCGATTGCCAACATTCCTCCATAACCAAAATCGGGGTTCATTAATTTTGTGTGCAATTTGTGCTGAGGGTGTTTTTGTAACCCCGGATAGTTTATTTTCAACCCATATTCTTCCATTTTCTCGGCAAGATACATGGCATTTCTGCTATGCTGCTTCATTCTGATATGAAGGGTATTCAGATTTTTTAAAATGCTCGACGAGCGGAGTGGATCGAGAACCGGCCCCAGTAACATTGCCGTACCGTCGTTTACGTTGGAGAGTTGATCCACAAACTCATTCGAGCCGCAAATAGCGCCGGCCACACAGTCGTTTTTCACGTTAATAAATTTGGTCATACTATAAACAACCAAGTCGGCACCTAAACGTGCCGGCGACAAAATCATGGGTGTAAAAGTATTGTCGACCATTAGTTTTGCACCGCCACTGTCTGCAATTTTTTTAAGCTCCGGAATATTTGAAACCTGTAAAAGCGGATTGGTAACACTTTCAGTATAAATTACTTTTGTGTTGGGGCGCATGGCTTTTTTTACCTGTTCCAGATTTGTAATATTTACAAACGACACGTCTATATTATATTTTGGAAGCCAGTTTTTTAAAAAAGCGTATGTTCCGCCATAAGTGGTAACACTAGTAATTATGTGGTCGCCCGATTGACAAAGCTGCAACAGCGCACAGGTAATAGCAGCCATTCCCGATGCCGTAATCCACGCCGATTCGGTACTTTCCATTGCTGCCAAAGCATCGGCCAGATATTTATTACTCGGGTTCCAATGGCGCGAATACAAAAAGCAGCCTTCCATCTGCCCATGAAAAGTATCTTCCATGGTTTCTCCTTCTAAAAAAGTGTAGGTCGATGAGTCGGTGATTGAAGGATTAACTCCTCCAAATTCGCCAAATTGCTTTAAATCTTGAATGGCTTTTGCCGGATTGAATTTCATAATCGTCTGGATTAATTTACCGACAAATTAATCTATTTCGAAAAATATAAGAATGATTTTTATCTCCTTTTTTATCTTCCGGAAATTCAGGGGAGAATATAGAAAACCCCGAGGCAAAGCCTCGAGGATTTTTTTTTGATTCATCGAGAAAACTATTTTTTGTTTACACTTTCGACTCAATAAGATTTAAGTTCTCGTCTAACGGAGTCATTTTTGGCATTATAAGATGTACTAAAATCAAAATGACAAGATAGGCAGAACCGGCAACCATAAATGCCCAGAAAAAGCCAGTATTGTCTGCATTGTCGAGTACCGAACCAAGAATAACATTACTAATAATACCTGCAACTGCACCTACCATACCACCAATTCCAACCACCGAGGCAGTTGCTTTTTTCGGGAAAACGTCGGACACAAGTGTAAAAATATTCGACGACCATGCCTGATGACCGGCAGCACCAAGTGCAATTAAAAATACTGCCACCCATTTACTATCGGTAATGGCAACATAACTTACCGGCAAAATAAGCAATGCACAAATTAATAGAGTAATTTTTCGAGCCTTGTTAATTGTCCAGCCTTTTTTTATGAATGCTCCCGAAAGCCATCCGCCAAAAATACTTCCCGAATCGGCAATCAGATAAATAACCAGGAATGGTAGTCCCATATCTTTAATTTTCACACCAAACTTATCGGCCAAAAATATGGCTCCCCAGAAAAGGTAAAACCACCAAACGGCATCGGTAACCTTGGCAAGCGAAAATGCCCAGGTTTGCTTTTTAAAAAGCACTCTCTTCCATGGCAATTTTTCAACTGTTTCGGTTTCCGAGTCGCTAAGAATATATTCTAACTCTTCTTTTGACACCTTTGGATGATTTTCGGGTTTTTTATACATTTTTAGCCATACAATAACCCATGTTGCACTAAGTGCCCCTGTAATTAAAAACGGAATTTGCCAATTTACCAGTTCACCATTTCCGCGTTCGCCGCCACTCCAATATACAATTGCGCCAACAATAAAAGGAGCTGCAATTGCACCAACACTTGTGGCTGCATTAAATATTCCGGTTGCAAATGCCCTCTCTTTTTTAGGAAACCATTCGGCGGTGGTTTTTATGGCAGCCGGAAAGTTCCCCGACTCTCCTATTCCCAATCCAAAACGAGCAGCCATAAAACCAATTAAACTGAACCCGCGACTGATGGTAGCGTGAAGCATTCCAAAAATACTCCAAATTCCAATCGACATAAAGTATCCCTTTTTAGTCCCCAGCTTATCTATAATTCCACCCATCGAAATCAATCCGATGGCATATGCAATTTGGAATGCAATAATAATGTTCGAATAGTCTTGTTTGGTCCAGCCAAACCATTCGATAAGTTCGGGCGACATTACCCCCATTAAACTCCGGTCGAAATAGTTTATTGAAGTTGCGGCAAAAAGCAGTGCGAGAATACGGAAACGGTAGTTGCCAACAGGTTTTGTTAAGTTTGACATAAAAGAATGATTTTAAATTGAATTATTATTTCTGATACTTTTTTATTATTGAAATAGCGTTGGAACATTTTTCGCTAATATAATTATAATTTTCACTTGCCAGAACCTCTTTGGGAAAGAGTTGCGACCCCATTCCCACACAGGTTACTCCGGCCTCGAACCATGCTTTCAAGTTCTCTTCGGTAGGCGAAACACCTCCGGTTGGCATAATCGATGCCCACGGCATTGGCCCTTTTACTCCTTTAACAAAATCGGGACCTCCCACCGACGAGCCGGGGAAAGTTTTAACCACCTCTGCTCCCAGTTCGTGAGCTCGATTTATCTCTGTTACCGTTCCACAACCCGGGCTCCATGCAACTTTACGCCGATTACATACTTTTGCCATCTCTTCGTCAATAACCGGAGAGACAATAAAATTGGCACCCAAAGCGAGGTACATCGAAGCCGTACCCGAATCGATTACAGAGCCCACTCCCATTATCATTTCGGGAAAATTTTCAATTGTCCACTTATTAAACTCGGCAAAGACCAGCGAGGCAAAATCGCCTCGGTTAGTAAACTCAAAAACACGAACTCCTCCGTTGTAACAAGCTTTTATTACGTTTTTACAAACAGTAATATCTCCGTTATAAAAAACCGGAACAATACCGGTCTCTTTCATTTTTTGTGCAACTTCAATTCTTGTAAATCGTGCCATTATTTCTTTCTTATTGTTCGTAACATAAAACTATCTTGCAACCCGTCCCGAGGCATCACCACTCATCAGTTTTTCAACTTCCTCAACAGTTACCTGATTGTAATCGCCGTAAACAGTATGTTTTAAACACGATGCTGCAACGGCAAAGTTCAACGCTTTTACGTCGTTGTTTTTATAGGTAAGCAGTCCGTAAATTAATCCTCCCATAAACGAGTCGCCGCCCCCCACACGGTCAACAATGTGGGTAATTTGATAGGTGGGTGCTTCAACTAATTCTTTCCCGTTCCAAAGCACCCCCGACCAACTGTTGTGGTTGGCATTAACCGAACCGCGTAACGTTGTAATTACTTTTTTACAACGTGGAAATTTTGCCATTATCTGTTTCGAAACCGATTTATAAGCTGCTCCTTCAATACGTCCACCGGTAACATCAACTCCCTCCGGTTTTATTCCCAACACTTTTTCGGCATCCTCTTCATTTCCTAATATTATATCGGTTCCGGCAACCAATTTGGGCATTATTTCTCCGGCAGTTTTTCCGTATTTCCACAAATTTTTCCGGAAGTTTAAGTCGCACGAAACGGTAATTCCAAGTTCGTTTGCCTTTTGAATTCCTTCGAAACAAACTTCGGCGGCACTTTGCGAAATTGCCGGAGTAATTCCTGTCCAGTGAAACCAACTAGCATTTTCAAAAACGTTCTCCCAATTAATCATTCCGGGTTGAATTTCAGCGATGGCAGAGTTTGCCCTGTCGTAAACCACTTTACTTCCCCGGCTAACTGCGCCTG
This sequence comes from Draconibacterium sp., assembly GCA_015493625.1. GTDB lineage: Bacteria > Bacteroidota > Bacteroidia > Bacteroidales > Prolixibacteraceae > Draconibacterium. The sequence continues at coordinate 4,345 of WGCT01000070.1, forward strand.
TTTCAAGGAAATAGATTCCCAACCGTTCGCCACCATAAATAATATTATTTACGCCAACTCCATATTTTTGCAAATCCATTTTACAAGCACGTCCAATATCGTTTTGTGGAATCCGGGTAACAAAATCTACAGGAATCCCATAGTTTGACAACGATACAGCTACGTTTGCTTCGCCACCTCCGAAAGAGGCATTAAACCGGTTTGCTTGCGAAAACCGCAAATAGTCGGGCGTTGCCAAACGCAACATAATTTCGCCAAAAGTTACTACTTTTTTCATGTGTTTAAAATATAGAATCAAGACACTAGAATCAAGACACAAGACAAGAAGAAATAGTGCTTCAACTAAATCATACTCCTGCGTGTGAAACCTTTATCATGAATAATTCATGTATATTTTAACTAATACAATTGTTTGCCAGCATTAGATTTCAAACCAGAAAACAGTGTATATGGTTTTTATTTTATCCAAAATTAAAATACTCTTTTGCATTGTTAAAACAGATGTTTTCAACCATATTTCCAAGCAAATTCATATCGTGTGGAATTTCACCATTCTCAACATCGTTACCAAGTAGATTACAAAGTATTCGTCGGAAATACTCGTGACGCGGATACGACAAAAAACTTCGCGAATCGGTTAACATTCCTACAAATCTGCTTAATAATCCGAGATTCGAGAGTGCATTTAATTGTCGTTCCATTCCATTTTTTTGGTCGAGAAACCACCACCCCGAACCGTATTGTATTTTCCCCGGTACCGAGCCGTCTTGAAAGTTTCCAATCATTGTGGCAAACAGTTCGTTGTCGCGAGGATTTAAATTGTATAACACGGTTTTACAAAGTTTATCTTCGCGGTCTAATTTATCGAGCAGCTTCGAAAGCGGGCGTGCCACTTCAAAATCGCCAATCGAGTCGAATCCAGTGTCGGGACCAAGTTGATTGAACAACCGGGTATTGTTATTTCGCAAAGCACCAATATGAAATTGCTGTGTCCACCCACGCGAGTGATCCATAATTCCAAATTCAACCAACATTGCCGACTTAAATTTCAGAACACTTTCGCGTGTTAATGTTTCGCCGCTCCTGACACGATTAAAAATATACTCTATTTCACCTTCGGTATACTCCTCTGCCAATGCTGTTTCAAGTCCGTGATCGGACAAACGACACCCATTATCGTGAAAAAACCGATGACGCTTATCGAGAGCTTCAATTAAATGGTTAAATGTTTTAATTTCAATTTCGGCAACACTACTTAGTTTGTCTATATATTTGTTAAACGCAGTTACATTTTCAACCGCCATTGCATTGTCGGGGCGCCACGCCGGAAGAACATTTACCTCGAAACCATCGTTTTTAATTTGCCGATGATAGTTGAGTGAGTCAACCGGATCGTCGGTGGTGCAAATGGTGTGTACATTTGCCATTCGAATAATATTTCTTACCGAATATTCGGGAGTTTGCAGTTTTGCATTGCATTCGTCCCAAATCTCTTTTGCTGTTTCGGGCGACAAAATTTTATGAATTCCGAAGAAACGCTGCAACTCTAAATGTGTCCAATGAAACAGCGGGTTTCGCAATGTATAAGGAACCGTTTCTGCCCATTTTTCAAATTTTTCCCAGTCGCTGGCATCGCCGGTACAATATCGCTCATCAACTCCGTTTGTTCGCATTCCACGCCATTTGTAATGGTCGCCGTATAACCAAACCTGCGTTATATTTTCAAACTGTTTATCTTCTGCAATATCTTGCGGATTAATATGGCAATGATAATCGAAAATGGGCATTTTTGCCGCATAATTATGATACAATTCCTTTGCAGTATTTGTTTGCAGCAGGAAATCTTCATCCATAAAATTTTTCATCTTTTTCTTTTTTTCTACAAATCGAACAAACGCTTTAAATGGCGGTCGTATATATTTTCTTCCACACAACTACCTACTACTTCGCTGTGTTTTTCAAGTAGTGCAGTATATTTTTCTCCCATTTCGGCAGCTACTTTATACCCCACATGAATCAGCTGTCTGAAATTCAAATTGTAATCGGGATGTCCGGGAATATGACGAAGTGTATTGGCAAACATTTCGCCTGTCCAACCGGCAACTTCTTCGGGAGTTGGTAATTTCGAATCGTCAATATCGATAACATCGGCATACGGTCCACAAAGTTCCTCTTTACGTGCAAGTGCCTGTGTATAAATATCTTTTGCTACGGCAAGTCCTTCGTCGCCTGAAATCGACAGGCCAATTACCTCTTCGAGCCACGTTGTTCCAGCAGTTTTAACGTGCAGTCCTTTGTCGTATTTTTTTATTATTTCGGCCATTATTGGGTAAATGGTAAACTTGTCGGAACCGGAATGAACACTCAGTTTCAAATCGTCGGGAAGGCCAAACTCTTTTACTGCAAAATCGATAACTAAAACATCTTGTTCGAACTCTTTTGCAAACTGCTCCACATCGCCAATATAATCTACTCCTTTATTAAATCTGCCTGTAAATTTTGGCGCAATAGTTTGTGCAGGAATTTTTTCGTTAGCAATCATTTTCAAAATAAAAAACATATCTACCGGCGTTTGTGGCTCTTCCACTTCGTCCATAGAAACCTCGGTAACAAAATTGCCTTCTCCTTTAACATCTGCAATGTGTCGATAAATTCTACCGGCCTCTTTTATCGCAGCTAAATATTTTTCTGCAACCAATTCGAGTAACTCATCGGTAATATCTATTGGATTTGCTATTCCGGGAATGGTAACTTCCCCACCAAAAATTTCGCACGATTTTTTAAATGCAGCAACATCGTTCTCCTCCGACTTATTCCCAATATACATAGCAACATCGAGAGTAAAAAAATCGGAATGGTCGATAAACCTATCAACATTGGTAAGATTTATATGGTCGGCATCAACAAAATAAGAACCTTCCCAACCTAAACTTTTTATTGCGGCATCGGCTTTTATTCGTGTACCCTCCGGCTCCGATTTTACAATGTTGTGTTCTCTGTTCGATTTATTCCAAACCGGGGTTACTTCCACTCCGTTTGCTGTGGCCTCTATTAATGCACTTAACTGTGCTTTACCCTCGTGATTAAATCGGTCGCCTACTCCAAAACTGAATTTTCCTATTTCCATTTTAATTATATTTTTATTTACTTTTAACCCGGAAACCATTTTCCGTGTACGAACACGAAAATAGATATTAATCTGATATCTCCAAAATTTAAAGCCGCATAAAAGCAATAATTTTACTATTTAAATTCATTAGAATTAATAATATTGTATCTTGCTTTTAAAATCTAAGTATTTAGTATATCTTCTCGTAAAACGAAGTTTTGTCATAATTCAAATACAAGTAAATTTTTATTTTTGTCGTGTATCATTTTAGTTGAAATTTTTAAAAATTCATTTTATGAATCGAGCATGGTCGACAAAACACAAAAGCTTATGCATAAATTGTGCATGCGAGTTCCATGGGTCAAGAATTACATTTTTTTAACTCGTATGTTTATCTTTCTGAATTACAATATTTAATTA
>WGCT01000071.1 GCA_015493625.1 Draconibacterium sp.
AAACACAGAAAGTGTTGATTTATTTACTTACCAAAAAAAAGTTAAACTCATAAACCGGAGTTAAACTCATTCATTAAATCCGTTAATTTTTTAACTACTTTGGGATATTGTTCTGCCACATTATTCTTTTCGCCGATATCAGTATCAAGATTGTATAACGAAACCGGAAAAGCTCCATCTCTATCGGGGTTCCATCCTCTCGATTTTTTTAAATGAAGTTTCCATTTCCCCAGTCTCACAGCTTCCATCTCCCCGTTTCGGGCATAAAAATAGAACGGACGTTCGGGCAAATTTGTCGTTTTTGGATGAAACAAATAGTTGCTTATATCAATTCCGTCCATTTTTAATGTGTCAGGTATTTTTGCTCCCGATATTTTTGCTAGTGTCGGAAACAGATCCATTGTTGTAACAAAACCGTCGCAAACAACTCCTTTGGGAATTTTCCCGGGCCACACAATAATTGCGGGCACCCTTTGTCCACCGTCCCATGTTTCTGCTTTTTGTCCTCTCAAAGGTTTTGCCGAACCAACTCTCGGCCCGTTATCTGAGGTAAAAATAAAAATGGTATTCTTATCAATTCCCTCCTCTTGCAAAGTCTTTATAATTTCACCGGCACTCCAGTCGAGTTCCATAATTACATCGCCGTAAATTCCCATTTTGCTTTTCCCTTTAAAAGCCGGCGAGATGTGCAACGGCGTGTTCGGCATATTATGAGCGAGATAGATAAAAAAAGGTTTCTCGCTTCGGTTTTTTATCTGCCGGATAGCTTCGTCGGTATATCGTTTAGTAAGAAACCGTTGATCGGGTCCACTCTCTATTAATTTTCTATTCCGATAAAACGGCAGTGGTGGCGACTGAAAACCAATTTGTGCGTAATAGTAGTTATCCATATCGTTTGAATAGGGAACGCCGTAAAACTGGTCGAACCCCTGATTGTTTGGCATATACTTTTCTTTATGTCCTAAATGCCATTTCCCAATTATTGACGTAGTGTAGCCATCGTCTTTCAAGAGCTCCGCCATAGTATATTCATCGGGCGAGAGTCCGTTTTTGGAATAGGGAAAAAGAACCGCTTTATGAAGCCGGCAACGTTTTGGGTATCGACCGGTTAGAAGCCCAGCCAGCCCGCGAAGGCGTACAGACAGTTGCCGGAACATAAAAATTGGTAAACTTTATACCCCCGGCAGCAAGATGATCGAGATTTGGAGTTTCGAAACCTTTGGCACCGAAACACCCCACATCGGCATATCCCTGATCGTCGGTGAAGAAAATGATAATATTTGGTTTTTGAATGCAATTCTCTTTTTGCGGATTACAAGCGAAAAACAGGATCAAAATAAAAGCTGGCAGAACTCTTTTAAAAATGTTTTTGAATTGCATTGTTCCTTTTTAGTTAATCATTAGTACATTAAGTGTATATATAACTTCCTTGACAAAAAAAATACACAGCTAGTATACAGGTGCTTACAGGCCTCCCACTATTTCGAAAAAATTTTGTTGAATTAAGCACGTAACTCTTCCCGGAGTACCGTTTCGCACCGTGGCACTATTTATCTTAACAATGGGAGTAATTTCTATTCCGGTACCGGTAATAAAAACCTCATCGGCTCCAAACAACTCCTCTTCGGTAAATAGTTGCTCTTTAACTGCAATGTTATTCGCTGCACAAATTTCGAGAACCACTTTTCGTGTTACCCCGGGTAAAATAAGGTTCGACAGAGGGCGGGTTAATACTGTTTCGTTTTTTACAACAAAAACAGATGCAAAAGTTGCCTCGGTAACAAAACCGTCGCGAATTAAAATACACTCGCCAGCCTCTTCACCGGCGGCTTTATTATAGAGCATTGTAGGAGGCAAAAGCGAAACCGATTTAATATCGCAACGTTGCCAGCGAATATCTTCGGCAGTAATTACTTTTATTCCTTTCTCTAATTTTTCGGTAGCCGATGGCGACGCAAATGCATACGCATAAATAGTAGGTTCTATATTTACCGGAAATTTATGAATACGTTTGTGTGTGCCACGCGATATTTGCACATAAATTCCGGCATCGGAATTAGCGAGTTCGTTTTTAGCAAGCAGCTCGATAAAAATGTCATATAAACTGTCGATGTTTTTAAAATCGATACTAAGTTCGGAAAGACTTCTTTTAAGCCGTGCCAAATGGTCGGGATAGCGAAACGGTTTACCCTTGTAGTATTTTGTTACTTCGTAAACGCCATCGGCAAAGATAAAGCCGCGGTCGTTGGGCGATATTTTTGCTTTATCGACCGGAAGAAACTCACCATTTAAATAGACAATTTCGTTCATTTTTGCAATGCTTTTAAAAGTTTAATCTCGTCGGCCCAAATGTTGCTGTTTGGAGTTTCGAGAACCATCGGGATTCCATCGAATCGACTATCGTTCATAATGCATTCGAAAAGTTCGAGACCAATTGTTCCCCGCCCCAAACTTTCGTGCCGGTCGACACGAGAGCCAAGTTCTTTTTTTGAATCGTTAAGGTGCATTCCTTTTAGGAAGTTAAAACCTACCACTTCGTCGAACTCTTGAAACACCCGTTCGAAACCGGCTTTTGTTTTATAGTCGTACCCGGCCGAATAGGCGTGGCAGGTATCGATACACACTCCCACCCGACTTTTATCGCGAACGCCATCGATAATTTTCTTTAACTGATAGAACGAAAAGCCAAGATTGGTTCCTTGTCCGGCAGTGTTTTCGATTACTGCCGTTACTCCCGATGTTTTTTCGAGTGCCCAATTTATCGATTCGGCGATAGTTGCAAGACATTCATCTTCGGTTATTTTTTTCAGATGGCTTCCGGGATGGAAATTTAAACGGTCTAGCCCAAGTTGTTCGCAGCGTTGCAATTCGTCGAGAAAAGCATTGCGCGATTTTTGAAGGGCAGCAGTTTCGGGATGCCCCAGATTAATTAAATAACTGTCGTGCGGCAAAATCTGATGTGGCTCGTATCCATATTTTTTACAATTGGCTTTAAAAGCATCAATGCTCTGTTGTGTTAATGGTTTGGCTGTCCATTGCCGCTGATTTTTTGTAAACACTGCAAACGCAGTAGCTCCAATATGGTGCGCATTTTCGGGAGAATTTTCAACTCCTCCTGCTGCGCTAACGTGTGCTCCAATATATTTCATTCGTATGTAATTAAATTTAAATACTGCATTTTAGAAAGATAAACAAACAGGTCGAAATTGTAATTCTTGACCCATGAAACTCGCATGCACAATTTACACATAAGCTTTTGTGCTTGTCGACCATGCTCGTTTCATTCGTATCTATTTTTGTTTTATAATCTATTGTTTTATTTTCTCCCTCTTCCCCTCGAATTCTCGAGGAAGACACTCATTATCCGTCACTGTATAATCCCGGCATCGGGGTATTGAAAACAGATTTTTTAGTCTGTCTCTTA
>WGCT01000072.1 GCA_015493625.1 Draconibacterium sp.
GTATAAACCTTAATAAATGAAGAAATCTTCCAAATCGAAGTATAAAAAACACCGAAAAAAGGGAAAAGAGGCCACCTCGAAATACGAAGTTTTTAAACGTCCGTCGAAAACGTGGTTTGGGTTTCTACTTCGCAATCTCTTAATTGGTATAGTTTTTTTTATTGTTTTTCAAAGTCTTTACAATAACACACAAAGTTACAAATGGATTAAAAACGTGTTTTTTCATGATAATTATAACTTTATAAAGAAACACCGCGATTTTACAACCGACAAAAAACTTCAGGCAAAAATAGGTTATGTTGCTTCCTATCTGCAGTTTATAAAAAAACACACCCCCGATTCGGCAATAATTTTAATGCCTCCCGATTCAATTATAAAAGGAGTTGATAAAAGGCATAAAATGGATTGGTTAACTTCGAAAAGACATGCAACCTATTTTTTATATCCACGAAAACCTGTTTATCAAAAGAATCCGGAAGATTCGGTGTATTTGAAGAAAATAACACATGTTGCAATTGTTAACAATTTTGGATACCAATATCTTCCATTCAGGGTAAAAAACAAAGTTGCTTATACGGTTATTCCGGTCGATATAAAAAAGATTGGTCGATATAAAAAAAATAAATGAGTTATTTAGGCATTATTATCGCGTTCTTCTTGGGAGTGAGTATTCTTGCATTAATGGGCAGGTTTTCTCTTCTCGAGCTTTTTGGGTTTTCGTTTCCAATTGGTATGGGAGCCATCACAATACTAATGTTTTTATTCGATGTTATCGGCATTGGAATTACCAGAACCAGTTTGCTTTGGGGAATTGGATTGTCTCTTTTGGCATTAAATTTTAAACTGATAATAACACCTAGGAATACGCTAAAAACAGTTCGTACAAAAAACTTTAAGGAGTTCTTTTTTGTGGGAAAATTCAATTTAGTATGGCTTGTATTTGTTGCTGTTATTCTTTTTTTACTTGCCGGTGTTACAATTAAAAACTTGTATTGGCCAACTGCTGCTTCCGACTCGCTGAGCTCTTTCGATTTATATGGGAAAGTTATTGCAGCCGAAGGAAAAATGATGAACAGTTTAATTTATGAAAAGAGAGTAGGTTGGGGAGCTGCCTATCCTCCACTGTACGCTTTAAGCTTGGCCTATTCGTATATTTTCGGATTCGAGATGTCGAAAATTATTCCGGCACTTTTTTTCATCTCATTTGTTTTTTCGTTTTATGCACTCATGTTACGCAATGTTTCAACACTGGGAGCAATTATTGCCACTCTGTTTTTTATGGCTTCTCCCGAGTTATATGCACAAAGTGCCATAAATACAACCAGCGTTACGCAGGCAATGTACGGGTCTATTGGCATTATTGCCATTTTAACATGGAACAATACAAAACAGAATAAATACCTGCTTCTTTCGGTTATTATGCTGGCGTTAAATGGCTGGATTAGGAGCGAAGGAATTGTATATATTGGTACAGCATTTCTGTTTTATACATACATTTCTACTCGTAAAAAAGAGTTTTTTAAACCATTTCTGTTTTTAATTGCAACGGCACTGCCTTTTATTTTGTGGCAGATTTACCTAAAAGCTCATATCGATTTAATGGATCAGTTTGTTCAGGTTGAAATGAATATTCTTCCCAATTTCGATGGCGATTATATGATGCGGATTTTAAGGGGTGCAGAAAAAAACTTTTACCATAAAATTTATTACGGAATAACAATTTATGTTTTCTACGGAGCAATTATTCTGAACTTAATTTGGTTCTACTTAAAAAAAGAATCGCTGGTAACTTTAATTGTTGTATTGCTGCCTCTTATTGCCTATTTGGTGCTGCTTAATCAACTGGTTTTACGAGCCGATTCAATTGAAGGAATTATGCGTTCGTCGGCAAAACGGTTCTTTTTCGGAATGGTAACATTAATGTGGTATTACTCGGCTCAGGTTTATCCTGTAAAACGATTATTTGCGGCCATTGAAGTTTATTTAGCCACTCCTGAAAAAATATAAGAATGATGAAGACAGCAGTAATTATACCCTGTTACAAAGTTCGCGAACAAATTTTATCTGTTCTTAGTGAAATTGGAAAAGAGATAGATTTAATTGTTGTTGTTGATGATAAATGCCCGCAAAACAGTGGTAAGTTTGTTCAGGAAAATTGTACAGACCAGAGAGTTTCGGTTATTTTCAACCCCGAAAACAGGGGCGTTGGAGGTGCCGTTAAAAACGGATTTGAATATGCGAAAACAAAAGGAGCCGATATTTTTGTAAAGCTCGATGGAGACGGGCAGATGCCACCTCACTTAATTAAAAAAATTATAAATCCGATTTTAAAAAAAGAGGCCGATTATGTAAAAGGAAACCGTTTTTACAATCTCGAATCGTTACGAAAAATGCCGGCAATGCGAATTCTTGGAAATAGTTTGCTTTCGCTCGTTAATAAATTTGTAAATGGATATTGGGATATTATGGACCCGACCAACGGATTTATTGCTATTCACAAAAATGCGCTGGCACTACTCCCACTCGAGAAAATTGAAAATCGTTATTTTTTCGAAAGCGATATGTTGTTCAGGTTATCGACAGTAAAAGCGGTTGTTATTGATGTTCCAATGCTGGCCTACTATGCTAACGAAAAAAGTAATTTAAGCATATCGCAAACCGCATTTAGTTTTCCACTAAAATATATAAACCGGTTTTTTAAACGTATTTTTTATACCTATTTTCTTCGCGATTTTAATGTGGCCACACTCGAAATGCTCAGCGGAAGTATCTCTTTACTTTTCGGTATTTTTATGACTGCATTTTTTTGGATTCGCAGTAGCTCTACAGGAATTGTTGCAACTACCGGACAAGTAACAATAGCATGGTTACCCATTTTAATTGGTTTTATTTTATTGCTGATGGCTCTGCACATCGATATTATTTCGGTACCAAAAAAACCTCTTATTACTCAAGATTTCGACGAGTAATACTTCCTTATTCCTGTTTGTCGGTAATTTCTGTTTTTGCCTGTTTTTTTAATTTGCTAAAAGCATAGCCAATAAGTATTAATA
>WGCT01000073.1 GCA_015493625.1 Draconibacterium sp.
AATTGTTTGGCAAAAAGTGGCTACACAAACGGAGATGTCGATATTATTTATAAGGAACTATAAAATAAATTAACAACTAAATGAAAGCCAAATTAAAATTTTTAGATCGATTTCTTACCCTATGGATTTTTTTAGCCATGTTTCTAGGTGTAGGAATAGGATATTTCTTTCCAAGTGTTGCCGAAAGTATAAACTCTGCGTCATCGGGCTCAACCAATATTCCGCTTGCCATTGGATTAATATTAATGATGTATCCGCCTTTGGCAAAAGTCGATTACAGCTTGGTTCCGGCAATTTTTAAAGATACAAAAGTGATGTCGTTATCGCTTTTATTAAACTGGATTGTGGGTCCGGTGTTAATGTTCTTTCTTGCCATACTATTTCTTGGCGATGAACCCGGTTATATGTCGGGGCTAATTTTAATAGGCCTTGCACGATGTATTGCAATGGTGCTGGTTTGGAACGACCTTGGCGGAGGCAGCAAAGAGTATGGTGCCACATTGGTTGCACTAAACAGTATTTTTCAGGTTTTTACTTACAGCTTTTATGCCTGGTTATTTATTTCGGTGTTACCTAAATATTTTGGTATTGAAAGTTTCGATATTGATATTTCGATTTGGGATGTGGCTCATTCCGTTTTAATTTATCTTGGAGTACCATTTATATTGGGATTCATCAGCCGTGTTGTGTTGGTAAAACTGAAAGGGAAAGATTGGTACAACCGGAAATTTATACCGAAAATATCTCCAATTACATTAATTGCGTTGTTGGCTACAATTATTTTAATGTTCAGCTTAAAAGGAGAACTAATTATCGATATTCCTCTCGATGTAATTAAAGTAGCTATTCCTTTAACAATTTACTTTGCGGTAATGTTTTTTGTCAGTTTCTTTATCGGGAAAGCATTAAAAATAGACTATAAACGAAATGCGTCGATTGCATTTACTGCTACTGGAAATAATTTTGAACTGGCTATTGCTGTTGCTATTGCTGTTTTTGGTCTAAATTCGCAACAAGCATTTACCGGAGTTATTGGCCCGCTAATAGAGGTTCCGGCATTAATTGCGTTGGTAAATGTTTCGCTGTTTTTTAAACGGAAATATTATACTCAAACCAAGAAATAACTATTCTGTAGAAACTACGTAGCCGATTCGAACTGTTTTAAAAACCGCACATCGTTTTCGAAAAAATAACGAATGTCTTTTATTCCGTAACGCAACATGGTAATTCGTTCAATTCCCATTCCAAAAGCAAAGCCGGTATATTTTTTACTGTCGATGTTACAGCCTTCCAGAACATTCGGGTCGACCATTCCGCAGCCTAAAATTTCGAGCCAACCCGTGTATTTACACACATTACAACCTTTCCCTCCGCAAATCGAACAGCTCACATCCATTTCGGCACTTGGCTCGGTAAACGGGAAATACGATGGACGCAGTCTTATTTTTGTTCCTTCGCCAAACAACTCTTTTGCAAATTGCAGAAGGGTTTGTTTCAGGTCGGCAAACGAAACATTTTCATCTACATACAATCCTTCAATTTGATGAAAGATACAGTGCGAACGTGCTGAAATTGCCTCGTTTCGGAAAACACGGCCGGGAAAAATAGAACGGATGGGCGGCTCGGTGTGTTCCATTACACGAATCTGCACACTCGATGTGTGGGTGCGCAAAAGCACATCGGGATTTTTTTCAATAAAAAAAGTATCCTGCATATCGCGGGCTGGATGCTCGGGAGGAAAATTCAAGGCAGAAAAAACGTGCCAGTCGTCTTCAATCTCCGGTCCTTCGGCAACAGTAAAACCGAGCCGCGAGAAAATTCCTATAATTTCGTTTTTCACTAAAGCCAGCGGATGGCGAGCACCCATTTTTATTGGCTCGCCCGGCATGGTTAAGTCGATACCGGTATTTTCGCTGTGGCTAGTTTCAAACGAATCTTTTAAAGAGTTAATTTTATCGAGAGCAAAGTTTTTAAGGGTATTAATCGCCTGCCCCACCTCTTTCTTCTGCTCGGCCGGAACGTATTTAAAATCGGCAAATAACTGGTTAATACTCCCTTTTTTACTGATGTACTTTATACGCAGTTCATCGACCTCCTCTTTGCTCGATGCAACTAATTTTTCTAATTCCTCTTGTAGTGCTTTTATCTTATCTAACATCGTAACTCAGTTTTATTGAACCGCAAAGATAATCATTCAAATGAAAACTAAAGCGATAGAAAACAACGGATACAGAAAAGCAACACACTCTTAAATTTACCCGTTGTTTATTGTTCTGTTTTTATCAAAAACCAAGTTCGATGTTCGATATCCCAATTCAATCATTTCGGCTGCTCTGTCGAATTCTAGTGTTCCACAAGCATCTCGTGCAATTTCAATAAGAATATCGGGCGGGTAAGCGGCAATTTTTTGCCGGGCAATTGTACTTTGCATGGCATCGAAAGCTTTATCGGCAATGTCGTACATTCCCCAGTTTTCTGTTTTTTTATCCTCTTTTTGAATAGTAGAGATAAATTTCATAAAACTCTCCTGAAACGACAAACTACTCTCTTCTTTTTTTGCGAGTCGATTTTTATTTTCACCCAAACGAGTTGCCTCACCTCCAAGGCTTACCGCAATAATTAAATCGGTATTGTCGTTAAATGTGGGAGCAATTGGCACGGGATTTAAAACTCCGCCATCAACCAATACTATTCCGTTGTAATTAAACGGGGTAAAGAAAAGCGGCAACGATACCGATGCTCGAATGGCATTAAAAAGAGAGCCGGAGTTTATCCACACCTCTTTCCCGCCAACAATATCGGCGGCAACTGCGGTAAACGGAATAGAGAAATCCTCAATTTTAATATCGCCTAAAAGAGAGACAAGTGTATTAATAACTTTTTCACCTTTAAACAGGCCACTGCTGCCCCACGAAACATCGAGGAGTTTAACAATGTCGGTTTTTGAAATTGTCCGCATCCATTCCTCCAGTTTATCGAGTTTTCCGGCAGCATAAACACCCCCTATTAGCGAGCCAATTGAACAGCCCGAGATGGATTTAATTTCAAAATTATTCTCCTCGAGCCATCGTATCACTCCAATGTGTGCCAGTCCGCGGGCTCCGCCACTACCCAACACCAAAGAAACACTCTTTTTTAATTTCATTTTATATTATTTAAATGGTTGCTGTTTTTCTCTTCCAAGGTACAAAAATAGCTTTCGCTTTCAAGTGGCGCCTTAAATTTTGGGTAATATTTTCGGAATGATTTGTCAGGACTAGGGTTTTTGCATATTTTTGCACTCCCATAAAAAACGGTCCCGTAGTTCAACGGATAGAATAGTAGTTTCCTAAACTATAGATACGGGTTCGATTCCCGTCGGGACTACATTAAAAAACAAAGCATAGTGCTAATTGTCAATCAATTAGCACCTTTTTTTTACATCGTTTTGTGGCTGTTTCTGTATCCTTTCCGGAAATAACACCAAAAAAAGCCCACCCGGTTATGGGTGAGCTTTAAACAATACAAATAAAAAAAATGTGACAACTCTTGAAACTTCTCTTTTTTTTGTAAATCCAAACCATTAGAAATGACAAAATTAGGTACTGGTAACAACAATCATTCTAAACAATATATTAATCTGACACAGAAAATACAAATTGCTACTGAATACCAGCACATTAACCCTTTATTAAATGATATATATGCCTTTTAATGTTTAATATACCCCGCACCGCCCTAAAGACGTTTCGTAATTACGAACCGCAAAAAAGCGTTATATGCTGGATGTTTTTAATAGGTTAAAGTCCACTGTGTTTCTTTATGTCGTAGTACTGATTTCTGTGTTTTTCGTATGTTTCCACTGCCACCGCTGGCCGCCATTTCATTAGCCGATCGGTTGCGGCTGTATTTTCGTCTAAAGATCTTCCAACCCTATCAATCAATTCAGGGAGTGTTTCATTTTGTGAAGATGAACTTGCGCTACTATTTTGTATAACCGAATTGGAATTGCTTGTTTTAGACGTGCCGGTATAACCTCCACGCGAAAAACTTATACCTTCTAATATTGCAGGCAGATCTATGTTCATTGGCGTTTTTCTGTATAGTTCAAGTCTTGAAATAATAGGGGCTGTAACCTTATCCTTTGTCATCCAGTTGGGCGCAATCCATTCAGTTCCGGCTTCGCCTGCAACATACATCTCTGCACCCCCGGTGAAGCCTCCGGTGGCATAACCTTTAACTTTTCCGGTTGCACTTTTAATTGTTCCAATCAATCCGGCAACCTGGCCAACAAAACCAATAATTAAAGGTATGTTTAGCGGAAACGGAACACTGGCCGCTGTTTTTCCAGTTCCGGCTGCAATATTAATTATTGTTTCGGCAATGGCATAAGCTTGTTTTGCCAACAATGCAGCTTTACCGATTTTGGATTCCTGACCAAACACATTTATAATTGTATCGAGTGTTGACAGGTAAGCAGCTCTCCTGTCTGCTTGCATCTGCAAATCTTGTGCAGCCCGATCGGTAGCAGCTTGTTGTTCGTTGTTTAATATTTTTTGCCGTAATTTGCTTTGTTCCAAAACAGTATCGGAGAATTTTTTTTCAACTTCAATTCGTGGATCAATCGATTCTGCCGGGTTCAATACTCCACCAACCGAACGTTTATTATTAGCTTTTACCGTTTCGTTTTCGGCGGTGTTTGTGATTTGATTAGTTGTGATTTCATTTTCTGTTCGTTGCTTTATGGGTGTAATTTTACCGTTAATCGCTCCGTCGTAAGCATTCTTCCATGTTTCAGCTATTTTTTTGGCGTTATTTACAACTGCATTTTTCATGTTTTCGCCATAATCTAAAAAAGCATTCTTAATGCCTGAAACATCGAAAGTTAAAACTGCTTTTATAAGTTTCCCACCAAGTTTAAGCTGTTCCCACAATGCCTGAAGAGCTGTTTTTACCACTGTAAAACCCATTTGCCAACCTGCTAACATCGAGTGAAAATATGCACGTACCGGTAAACTTTCGTTATACAACGCAATAAACCAATCGCGGACACCTTCAATGCCTTCGGCAACTTTGGCAATTCCCTGAGCTGCCAAATCGATTGCAAAAGCTTTAATTGCTGTAAAGCTATCGGTTCCGGTTCCCATTAGTTCGCTCCAGGCCTGACTTAGTTTTTGGTTAGCTTGTAAAAGTTTCTCCTGGGCAATTGCATTCTCGCCCGCTCCCTCTTTTAATTTGTCCAAACTCAATTCAGCCGTTCCCAGCATTTTTATATATTCGAGCCCGGCATCTTCGCCGGCTCCCTTGAAAATATCGGCAATGGCAGTTCCTACTTTTGAACTTTGTGGCGGCAACTCTGCCAGCCGGTTACTAATCATTCTAATTGCATCGAAAATTGAGATTGTTCCGTTTCTCAGTTGTTGCTGCAATGTATTGGAACTTATTCCAATATTGTCGATTGCAGATTTTGCCGCCGGTGTCATTTCCCGTAGTGAAAGAGCTGCCTCTTTTATGGCATCGACTCCTTTATCGCTATAAATTCCAGTCTTAACTTGTTGGCTGATTAATGCAATTGATTCATCGGCTGACAACCCGGCTGCTTTAAATTGCGGGCCATATTCTTTTAGTATGTCGAGAAATTCGCCTGAAGAATCGGCTCCGGTAAGAAATCCATCGTTTATTTTTGCCAGGGCTTCATCGACGGTAATCCCCATTGTTTTGGCAAAGTTGTTTGTGGCAACTAAAGTCTCCGAAAAATCTTCGTTAAAGGTTTTAGAAGTTGCCTGGATATTTGCTGTAAAATCGGCCAACGATTTCCCTGTTAGTCCGGTTAACCGTTCGGCTTCGCGCCGTGCTTTAGCTGTTTCGTTGTAAAGATTAAAAAGTGCTTTGGCTGCTTTAATTGCTCCACCAATAATAGCCGCAAAACCAAAAGCTGGAAACAACCCTTTTGCAAAACCAATAGCCTTTTGCATGGGACTTTGTATTTGTCCCATTTCAGTTTTAACTTTCCGGAGCTCCTTTTTTATTTTGCCAAGATTTCCCATTTCGGTTTTCCACTCTTTGGAATTTCGGTCGAGTTCTTTTACCCGTTTCAGTAACACCCGATTTGCCTTTTCCAAGTCTTTGATGGAAGAACCGTTAATATTGTTCAATGTGTTTTCAATGGCGGCATAGTTATTTTCGAGCTGTTTTTGGGTTTTAACATTTTTCTTCATTTGCTGGTCAATTTTTTTCCAGCCATCAACATCCCCAGCTTTTTCAGCTTTCCTTTTTAGGTCGTACATTCGCTTCCACTCTTTTTGAAGCCCTTTTAACTCGTTTTCTGCCGATTGGCTGTTGAGTTGGACATTTATCTTTGCCGTTTCGTTAACCATCACTTAATTTTTAAAACCATAATTTATAACTCCCTCTCATCTTCCACTTTAATCCGGGTACTCCGGTAATTCTGAACTTCAATAATCGCCCGCGTTAACGCAACAATATGCTTTGGCTGAATTTGTTTTTTGCCCGACATTAGCCGATAGAAATGCCCGTCGGAAATACCCGCTTTTTTCAGGACTTCCATGCGTGGGGCATTCGACAACTGAATTAGCACAATCATTTCATCGCGTAATTCGATGAATTGTTGTGCCTGTTTGTGAATAATCCCAAAACCTCTCATTTTAACTGCTCCTTTCTTTCTGCTTCTTCATTTGCGACATGAGACCCTCGGTGGTTTCGGATGGTGTTTCTCCATCATACTGGTTATTGGACAAAACGGTATCGGTTTTTCCCATTAACTCTTGCATCGCTTTTTCTGCGGCTTTCATTTGTTCTAAATTTTTCATGGCTGGTGTGTTTTTAATAACTTCATTAATCCGGAAGACTTTTTTCCGTAAAAATTCTGATTTTGTAACGTTCAAAACCCGACATAAATCGTCGAGTGTCTCTTTTTCGGTTGCGGACAAACGAATAGAGACCGTTTTGCTAAAATTTTTTGTTCTCATTTGTTTTTTTCTATTCAAATGTATTACCGTAAACACGAAAATAAAAGGACACCTTTTTAAACACAAAAAGCCGGACAATGAAAGCTGGCTTTATGGAATACAGCGAAAAAAAGTCAGTTTAAACGAGTATTGATTTTTCCGCTTTTATTGAATAGTAGTTTTTTTATTAATTTAAACCGTTCTGAAAAATAGTTTGAAAAACGGCTTAATGGACAAAATTAAGGCTCAAATCTTTTGTAATGCTTAATACCG
>WGCT01000074.1 GCA_015493625.1 Draconibacterium sp.
GTGGATGTAGTTCAGTTGGTTAGAACGCCGGATTGTGGTTCCGGAGGTCGTGGGTTCAAATCCCATCTTCCACCCTTTTTAGCCTCGGGTTTTCCGGGGCTTTTTTTGTATTTTTAACCCATGCAAATTACCGGAATTATTTTAGCAGGTGGCAAAAGCTCGCGAATGGGAACCGACAAAGCGTTTCTTGACTTCGAGGGAAAAACATTGTTAAACCATGCAATAGCTTTGTTGCATATCCATTTCCCGTTGTTGCTAATTAGCTCAAATAACAACGAACTCAGTCGTTTGAAAATTAAAGTTGTTAACGATGAGGTTTTAAATTGTGGCCCACTGGGAGGAGTGTTTTCGTGTTTAAAACAGTCGGAAACAGAATGGAATTTTATTTTGAGTGTCGATTCTCCATTTGTTCATTCGGGTTTTATTTCGGCATTAAAAAATGAGTTAATTGAGGTCGATGCAGTTGTTCCGGTTCATAAAAAAGGGAGCGAACCTTTAATTGCTTTTTACAACAAAAGTTGTTTGCCTGCCATGCAAAAGCAGCTAAACTCTGGTAATTACAAAATGCAGAATCTGCTAAATGAGGTAAATACGAAATGGGTTGACTCGGAGAAATGGATTGCGAAATACCCGAAGATATTTCGCAATCTGAATAATCCTTCCGATTTGAAAATGGGTTAACAACCTCCCGATGCGGCCTTTGTTTTTTTCTTGCGACGTACAACAACTTTCTTTTTTGCCGTTGAACTGGTTTGTTCAATGCCGGTGTTTGATTGGCTTGCAATTTTAGCATAATCGAAACGCGGAGTGCCTTTTTTATAACTCTCGTCCGATTTTGTTGCCGCCAAATTCTCTTTGTGTTCCGAATAATATTTATAGCCGCCCAACAAAACTTTTACATTTTTAAATCCCGCCTGCCTGAACAACATCCACGGTCCGTTGGCTTGCAGTTGGTCTTCGCCATATAAAACAACGGTAATGTTCTGTTTTTTTAAATTATCGAGCCGTTTAATATTCTCTTTGTTGGTTAAATCGAAAGCCGAAATATTTTCGGAATTAGGAATGTGTCCCTGTCCGTATGTAAATTTGTCGCGAATATCGAATAACACAATATTATTTGCCTTTTTATTTATTACTTTTTCTAACTGCCACGGATAAAAGCAGGCATCGTTATCGTTTAAAACAGTTAAACTCTCTTTCATGTTCAGGTCGTATTTCATTGTAGGTTTTTGTAACGTGAAAAAACCTATAACAATAAGCACTGCAAACACCGAGAGTGCAATTAATGTTCTCCAAGGATTTAGTTCGTGTTCATGCATAATACTAATTTTTAGTTATTAACAACCTCCCGACGCTGCTTTTGTTTTTTTACGTCGTTTTACCATTACTTTTACTTTCTTTGTTTCGGTGTTCTCGGTTTTTGCTCCTGTAAAATAGAGTTTTGCTCCTTTTCTAAATTCGTAGGTGGCAAACTCAGTAAGTGGTGCATATTCCGGCGGTTCAACGGGTTGAATGATGGTGTTCATCCAACAGTTTAATCCCCCACGCATTACGTACATTCCATCGAAACCCAACCGTTTGGCAATTACCCACGCCTGGTCGGCTTTAATGTCGTCGTTCGATATGAATACTATTTTTGTACCAGGTATGCCAAAGTTTTCGAGACTGGTTTCGGACAACAAACTGTCAACCGGAATATTAATGGCTTTTGGCAACGAGAAATTGTTGAACTCTTTTTCGCTCCTCACATCAATTATCTCCAGCGAGGGGTCTTGCTGAATAATCATTTTTGCCACATGGTCGGTAGAGACATACCGTGTTGGTTGAATAATTTCCCATAAAAGTTTATCGGGCTCTATCTGTTTTAGTTTTTCAGTTTTATGCAGAAATATGGTTCCTACTGCCAGAAAGAGCATTAAAATGGTAAGAAAAATATAATTTCGATTCATCTGTTTTAGAATTTATATTCTTTAATATTTTTTCGAACTTTTTTCTCAATAAACATTGTTCCCCAGAAAGCTGCGAGAGCAATGACAGTAAAGGCTGCGGCAAACCACGATGCCGGAATTCCGGTTACATCGGTAAGGGTTACATTTCCAAGATTTCCGCTTGTGTAGAACTTCTCGAACAGAGGAAATGCCAACGAGAAGATGTAGATTCCGATATACAGACCTATGGTAAAAAACAGTGCATCGGTTTTACCGATTGCAATTCCGGTAAAACTGGTTCCGGGGCAGAATCCCCCCGCAACAAAACCAATTCCCATTATTACTCCTCCAATAATCATTGGCCAGAGAAAGGTTGGAAGAATAAATATTTTTGAAAGGTCAATCCACCCTAAATAGTCGAAATAGAGCAATCCGGTCATGGCTACAATAACAGCGGTGAAAAATACACGAAGAACGACAAAGTTATATCCGTAAAAAACGCCGGCCAGATTTCGGGATGAGGAAAACCCGGAAGCTTCGAGCAAAAAGCCAAATATAATACCCAACAAAATTGCTATTACAAAATCCCATCCTGCGGGAATTATACCGTTCGGAATTAAAGGTCCCATAATTAATATTTTTTAAATTTTAAATCCATAATTTTCTAAAAAGATAGGCAAACAAGTAGCCCGAGCCAAATATGGCCAACATGACAATTACGCCTCCCAGTGCAAAAGTAGCACTGCCGCTTAATGCTGCTCCACTTGTGCATCCGCGTCCAAACTGACTACCAAATCCAAACAGTATTCCGCCAATAACAGCAAAAATAAGTCGCTTTTTATTGGTTATTTTTGGCCCTTTATCGATACGGAATTTTTTTACTCGGCCAAATAATAACCCCGAGAGTAGTCCTCCTAAAAATACACCCAGCGACTCGAATACCAGCCAGTTGAACATGGGTGAGTGATTGTCGGTCACAAACCGACCCATGTATCCGTTTTGTTGAGTTTCGTACGGAGCAATAATATTCGATGTGGTTACAACGGCACTTTTTACTGCTCCGCTTGCTCCCAATCCACGCCCGGTGATGTATACTGTGAGAATGACCAGTAATCCGAGTAAAACTCCACCGAGATAAGGATTTAAATATCGTTCCTGATTACTTGAAATTTGCTTGTTCATAATTGAATAGTTTTAGGTTCTAATATAAAAATCGGGTAATTTGTCCGGCTTCAACCATAACAAAACGAAACATTAGTCCGCCAAAAAGAATAAGTGCCGGCGGCATCCATTTTGGAACATGGTATCCCCACAACTCAATTGTTTCGAGTGTTGCCGGGAAAATAAGTCCTAGAAGTACCACAAACACCCAGAAACTAATGGTAAATTGGCCACCTAAGAATAGCGCAGCAGCTTCGGTTGCCACTGCGGTTCCGGCCATAAATCCCATAAAGAGGTGGACAATTAAAAAGAGTTCGACACCAATAAAAATAAGATCGATACGGCTTAATATTTTCCGCTCGTTTTTGTCTTTGCTCATCCATATTGCTGCTGCCAGTCCGGTAGAAAAACCCGAGACAAGGAAGAGTGGCCCTAATATTGAAGTGTTCCACAGTGGACGTGCATTAAATGCCGACAATAAGATTCCGGTATACACACCGAGAATTAATGCCAGAATCATCATCACCCAGGCAAACGGTTTTCGAACACGAATTACCCACGCTTCAAATTTGTAAAGAAATTTAAATTTCCAGTCCCACTTTGGAAACATATCGCGCATGTAACTGGCTACCCAAATTATTGAGAGCGGTGTTATCAGCAACAGTGTCCACGCTCCCCACGACATGGGAGAAGAGAAACGTATGGTTGTATAAAGTTGCCAAAAATACAACTTGTGCGAGAGGTCGAGGAACAGTGCACTTAGCCCCACAATAAGTGCTATTGGAGCAAGTATTGGAGCCCATTTTACTGTGGCAGGCATCTCCTTTTCTTTTCCGCGAACAACAAAGTAGGCAGCAAAGAAAATTAATCCGGCTGCAAGTCCTCCCAAAAACAGATAGAGTGGAATTTCCCAGTGCCAGATATTCAGATACGGGTCGATGTTTGGAATATTGCGTCCGCTAACAAATAATTCTTCTTTCATTATATACTGAATTTAGTTAGGTTAGAAAATATAACTGAGGTTTTGTTCCGGCTTCGGGAGCCAACACTTTATGCGTTCTGTTTTTTAGCGCAAGCGACACTTTGCTGTTCGGATCGTCGAGGTCGCCAAAATGTAAACACTCGGTCGGACAAACATCGACACAAGCCGGGTTTTGCCCTTTTTCTACACGGTGCATACAAAATGTGCATTTATCGACATAACCGTCGGGATGTTGATAACGGGCATCGTACGGGCACGATTGGATGCAGGCTCCGCAGCCAATACATTCGTCGTGGGTAACTACTACAATCCCGCCTTTTTCAATATGGCTGGCTCCGGTTGGGCAGCAACGTACACAAGGTGCATTGTCGCAATGATTGCACCGTTCGGAGCGAAATTCCAAATCTAAACTGGGATAAGTACCACTAACATTTTCCACAATCCAGTCGCGGCAATAGCCGTGCGGAACATTATTTTCGGTTTGACAGGCAACAACACAGTCGCCACATCCGACACATTTTAGCGTGTCAATAGCCATTGCATATCTCATGCTTTATCCTCCTTATTTTCTTTATCTGGGTTTTCTAATATAAATGTCACAAAATTTCCTCGCATTCCGGTTCCTCCCATAATGGGGTCCATAACCACTTTTGTAACTAATTCCGAGTCGCTGCCTCCTTTTCCGTAAGCACGCGTTAGTTTTTTGTTGGTGTGGCCAAAACCGTGTACCATGTACACCGAATCCCATCGGATGCGTTCGGTAACACGTGCTTTTACGGGGAACGACGAGACTACTCCGTCTTGATTTTTCAACCAGATATATTGGTTGTTTTTTATCTCCCACAAATCGGCCACTTTGGGGTTAATCCACACACTGTTTTCGTCCATTAAATCCCATAAATTATGATTGTTCGATGTCCGGCTGAACGTGTGCATTGGTGCCCGGCCGTAATTTAACCGATAATAACCTTGTTCCGGCTCGGGGTGGTGTGTGTATTTAGGAATAGGATCGAATTCTTCATTCGCCAGTTCGGTCGAATAGAGTTCTATTTTTCCCGTATTTGTATTGAATTCAAAATCGGGCAATCCTTCGAGCCAAAAAAGGTCGTCGTATTCGCGTTTGAACTTTTTAACTCCTACTCGTTGCATCTCTTCTAACGACGATCCAACTTGCTTGAGTTGCCAATCGATTACATCTTCAATTTTATCCCACTTAAAATAGGTTTCGAGGCCAAGGCGTGACGCCAGATTTTTGGCAATCCACCAGTTGGGTTTCGAGTCGTATTTGGGTTGAACTGCCGGCATGCGCAAGGCAAGCGCAGGTTCGCGGTGTGGCGATGTTCGAACAAAATCGTACCGTTCTAAATAGGTACATTCGGGTAATACAACATCGGCATAACCGGTTATGTCCATCGGCATGGTATCGATAACGACCAGAAAATCGAGGTTACTTATCGCTTCAAGCGTTTTTCTTTGGTCGGGCAACGAAGCCATTAAGTTTGTTCCATAAACAATCCATCCCCGTAAATGGCAATTTAAATCGGCATTCGGAATTGTTGCATCGCAAATTCCTGTTGATAGAACTTCGGTTACCAGATTGTATTTATTGTCGGGGTACGCATCTTTCCACGACCGTGTAGGTTTTGGATAGGGTGGATGTGGAAACGTTGGAAGATGAACTTTTTCGGGATTGTAAAATCCTCCGCGCCGACCCCACGAACCCAACAGTGCATTTACAATTGCAATGGCTCTCGAGCGCTGTGTGTCGTCGCCGTACCAGGTTACGTGTCTTCCCGGATGTACTAAGGTACTTGGTGCTGCTGCTGCCATTTCGCGTGCAGTAGCTCTTATTATATGTGGTTCGATGGTGGTAATTCCATAGGCCCACTCCGGTGTATTATTTTTTACATGTTCTTTTAGCTCATCGAACCCAAAAGCATATTTCTCAATATAATCTTTATCGTAAAGTTCTTCGTTAATAATAACGTGAATCCAGGCTAAAAGCAGCGCAATGTCGGTGGCTGGTTTTATGGGCAACCAATATTTCGAGTGCGAAGCCGCAGTGGAGAATCGCGGGTCGACAGTAATAATAGTTGCTTTGTTTTCGATGGCGTGTGACATCTCCTGTATTTGGCCGTTGTGCATGTTTTCGCCAATGTGCGAGCCAATTAATACCAAACATTTTGTGTCGCGAATATCGGTGCGTTCGGGCGACATTACATCTTCGCCAAAAGTAGCTGTAAAAGCAACCTCGCGAGGTCCGCGGCACTGTGCAAACGACGGTGCTGTTATATTGGGTGTTCCAAAAGCTTTTACTAAATGCGTTAACATTTTTCCTCCCGAACCGTGCGAGAAAAGTGCCAAACACTCGGGGCCGTGCTCTTTTCGCAGTTTGTCCATTTTTTCGGCAACTAAATCTAACGCTTCATCCCAACTTGCTTTTCGATAATACTGCGTACCATCGGCTTTAGTTTCTCTTATTAATGGAGTTTTTAACCGGTCTTCGTCGTAGTACATTCCAACGCCACCGGTGCCCCGCGGGCATAAACGTCCGTTGCAATGCGGGTCGTCGTTGTTGCCAATAATTTTCCTAATCTCTCCTTTCTTGTCAACATAGGTCCATCCGGCACATTTCCAAAAACATACTTCGCAGTAGGTAGGATAGGGGGTGAGGTCTTCGTCGCTCACCGGTACTTGTTTGTCCGATTCAAAAAAACTGAATCCTTTTGCTCCGAGAGCACTAAACCCCAGCGCGGTTGCTCCGGCTCCCGCTGTTGAAATTTTAATAAAATCCCGTCTTGTTTTCATTCGCGAAAATTTAAGTTTTACAAGCAGTAAGTTGTTTTATTTGTCAAATTCATATCGAAAAACAGAAAATGAAATTTTGTAATCAGCAACTTAATTTCTCATCTAATTAGTTAGATTTTTAGATGTTTGTAACAAATATAAAAATGTATTTTGGAAATAATAAACGCTGTAACTATTTGAAAGCGTTACAAATAAGACTTTTGTTCACTTTGTTTTGCGTATTGTTTTTAATA
>WGCT01000075.1 GCA_015493625.1 Draconibacterium sp.
ATTGCGATCCTCCTGAACATCGCAATAAATGTTACACACCTTGTGTATAATGCCTTGATTTTTCTGAATTATTTCTATGAATTCCTTTTCCAAAACTAACCTATTAGTAAGTAGAAATGTAAAAAATTACAATTTACAAATTATTGCAAGCGAACATTAATTTCAATTTTATATTCAAACCGAAAAGCTATTTGGTTTGAGTATATATTGGGATACGCAGTGAACGGTTAATTTTCAAGGTTCTTAATTATTTTAATCAGTTTCTTTTTAAAACTGTTTAGAATGCCCGGCAAAATATCGGGTTACCGCTCTTTATATTGTTCTTCGTAATATTTCTGATAGTCGCCCGAAGTAACATTATTCAGCCACTCTTCGTTTTCGAGGTACCAGTCGATGGTTTTTTCTATTCCCTCCTCGAACTGAAGTGAGGGTTCCCACCCCAGCTCCTTTTTAATCTTTGTGGCATCAATTGCATATCGTAAATCGTGCCCAGCCCGGTCTTTAACGTAAGTAATAAGTTTTTCCGATTCGCCCTTTTTGCGTCCCAGCTTTGCGTCCATTTTTTGGCACATTGTCTTTATCAGCGCAATGTTGGTCCACTCGTTAAACCCGCCAATATTATATGTCTCGCCAACTTTCCCGTCGTGAAAAATAGTATCGATTGCACGGGCGTGATCGACCACCCACAGCCAGTCGCGAACATTCTCGCCTTTCCCGTAAACCGGTAGTGGCTTGTTGTTTTTAATGTTATGAATAAAAAGCGGAATCAGTTTTTCGGGAAATTGAAATGATCCGTAATTGTTCGAGCAGTTCGAAATAAGTGTTGGCACGCCAAATGTGTCGAGGTAGGCACGTACAAAATGGTCGGAACTGGCTTTCGATGCCGAATACGGACTGTGTGGGTCGTAAGCGGTTTCTTCGGTAAACATCCCTTCGTTGCCCAACGAGCCATAAACTTCGTCGGTTGAAATATGGTAGAACCTTTTCCCATCAAAATTATCTTTCCAAACAAATTTGGCAGCATTTAAAAGGTTTACTGTTCCTATTACATTGGTAAAAACAAATTCTGTGGGATTCGAAATCGACCGGTCGACATGCGACTCGGCAGCCAAATGAATTACCCCGTCGAACTTTCGCTCCTCAAAAAGCTTTTGTATAAACTTTTCGTCAACAATATCTCCTTTAACAAATTCGTAATTCGGTTTATTCTCAACGTCTTTCAGGTTGTTTAAATTCCCTGCATAAGTTAATTTGTCGAGGTTAACAATTTTATATTCGGGATATTTATTAACGAATAAGCGAACAACGTGCGAACCAATAAAGCCGGCTCCACCGGTAATTAGAATTGTTTTCATTTTTTATTTTTTTTCAAAGGTAAAAATTCTTTTAAACTACAAAACCAATCCTATCGCAATTCCAAAGCTTAAAACAGTACCTGTTATTTTGTCGTATAAACTTTTACCTGTAACATTGTAAAAAGGCGAAATGTATGCTCTCATAAACCAGTTTCTCATTTCGTGACGGACACCAACAATTGGCGTAAGATAAAGGTCGTAATACCTGAACCCTTTCTCCGGCTTTTTTTTAATCAATAAATCTCCTCCTAATCCGGCCTCAAAAAAAAATTCATGATTTCCAAAGTTACAAGTTACCTGACAGGGAATATTAAATTGTGCATTTTGGTTATTCATTTTAGGCGACCATCCTAAACCCGATTGAATAATTAGGGTTTGCTGAAAAACAGCTAAACACGTAACATACAGCAAACTGTACTATTTTGTGCTTTTAAAAGTGCAAGCTTTTTGTCTTGTTATATTAAAAATGCTTGCATTTATTCATTCTCTGTTTCGGATATTTTAAAAGCTCAGCTGCACGCCATATTTGTACCTTGTTCAGTTTGAGGTATACATATACATCTGCACTTCACAAAATCCAAATCTGACGCACATCTGAGCTTTTCAGCAGACCCTCTAATTATTTTGTATCGGGGGTGGACAAAAAGTGTTTGCCCAATATTAGCAGAGGCAATCATCCCGGTACCTCCTACTTCAAAAGAGAGATAGGAATTGTGTGTTTGCCCAAAAACAAAAATTGGTAGAAGAAAGAATGGAAATATGAGTATGCGAAACATATTAAGTTTTCTTACTCAACGTCCTATTTATCCTATTTATTCTATTTTTCTCAGATGTTTTTCCCAATTCCACGAAGATAAAAGCATATCTTCTAACCCTTTTTCAGCTTTCCAGCCCAACTCTTCGTTGGCAAAAGTTGTGTCGGCCCATATTTTTTCGATATCGCCGGCACGCCGGTCAACAATTTTATAGTTGAGTTTTACTCCCGATACTTTTTCAAATCCTTTTACCATCTCCAAAACCGAATAGCCATTTCCGGTTCCCAGATTAAAAATCTCGTAATTCGATTTGTTTTTGTTTGAAAGCAACCGGTTAATGGCAACTACATGAGCTTTTGCCAAATCGACCACATGAATATAATCGCGAATTGCCGAACCGTCGGGCGTGTTATAATTGTCGCCAAAAACTTTTAATTCGTCGCGCAAGCCGGCAGCAGTTTGGGTAATAAACGGCACCAGGTTATTTGGAATTCCCAATGGCAGCTCGCCAATTAATGCCGACTTGTGTGCTCCAACCGGATTGAAATAGCGCAGAGCAATGGTTTTTAATTTCGAGTTTGCCGCAGCAGTATCGCTTAAAATATCTTCGTTTACTCGCTTGGTATTTCCGTAAGGCGATTCGGCATCTTTACGCGGAGTTTGCTCGGTAACCGGTAAAACATCGGGTTGCCCGTAAACAGTACACGACGATGAAAACACAATATTGGGTACATCGTACTTTATCTGGCACTCTAAAACATTCATCATCGAAACCAGGTTGTTTCGATAATAGAGCAACGGTTTTTCAACCGATTCGCCAACAGCTTTCGAAGCGGCAAAATGAATTATTGCCTCAATGTCGCTGTTCCGGCTAAAAAAACTATCGGTTTTCTCTTTATCGGCCAAATCGAATTGCTCGAATTCAGGTTTAATCCCCGTAATTTTTTCAATATTATCTAAAACTTCAATACTTGAATTCGAAAGGTTATCGACAATTATTACATCGAACCCCGACTCTTGTAACTTTACAACGGTATGAGAGCCAATATATCCGGTTCCTCCGGTAACTAAAATCTTACGTGCCATAATTTTATTTTGAATGTAAAAATAGGAAAATAAACAGAGCTGAGAACCAATTATCAGATACATATTACACAGGTTCTCGAAAACTTAATCTAAGCTTTTTGTCGTATTCAAAAAGATGTTGTTAATTTTGCTCAATAAATATTTTTGAAAGTGGAAATAGGAAAATATATACACGAGCTTCTTCTCGAAAACGATCTGGTTATTATTCCTGGATTTGGAGCATTTGTTACAAATTATAAACCGGCAGAAATAAACAAGGAGACCAACGAAATGAAACCTCCTTCGAAGGAGGTAACGTTTAACAGACAAATTAGAAATAACGACGGATTACTTGTTGGCAGTGTTGCCGGAGGCGAAGCAGTTTCGCATTTCGATGCACTTAAATTAATAGAGAAAGAGCGCGAAAACATTATCTATAAACTCGACAAAGGCGAAAAGGTTACAATTGCTGAAACCGGAGAGCTGTTTGTCGACGAAAAGAATGAAGTAAGATTTACCCCTTTCGACGATGAAAATATGTTGCTCGACTCGTTTGGACTGGAAACGGTTGCATTGGAAAAAGAAGTTGAAAAAGAGGAGGAAACACCTGTGGTAGTGGCAACTAACAACCCTGAGAATGATGGTAAAAAAGAGGAAGAAGTTGCCGAGCCTGCAAAAGAAATTGTTCCACCAGTTGTTGAGCCTGCTAAAAATGAAGAAAAACCGGAAGAAAAAGAGGAGAAAAAGAGACGTGGCGGCTATTGGTTTTTATTAATACTTATTCCACTATTTTTTGTAGGATTTTTTCTCTACAAACAACAGGCAGCGAAAAAACCTCAACAACCGAAACAGAAAAAAAGCGAGGAGTTGGTAATTAAAAAAGCTCCGGTTGTTACACCCGATACTGTTACGCTTGATTCGACAACTCAAACTATTCGGGATACATTAATTAGTAAAGAGAAAGAAGATTTGCCGGTTGAACAAAAAGTTGATAATCAGGCCAAATTTTACCTGGTTGGTGGAAGTTTTAAAGCCGAGAAAAATGCAAATAACTATTTAATTGAATTGAAAAAACGAGGATTCGAACCGTTTATACTCGGAAAGAGAGGAAACTTCTACATTGTGGGAATTGGCAAATACAGCACCGAAAAAGAGGCACTTCAGGCAAAACGCAAATTTACCGATGAGAACCCGAAATCGGGAGTTTGGGTAATGGAAGACAAGTAGGGTCTGCTGAAAAGCTTAGATGTGCGTCAGATGCTTAACCGTTTCTCAGCAGACTCTAAGTAGATTACTCAATCTATTTTACAGAAATTAAATTTTTTTTGGGTTCGGTAAGTTCGCCAAAAGGTTCACTATTAATTCCGTTTTGTTTAAGTATTTCCTGAACCTCCTGAACCGAATCGGGAGCGACAGCCAATAATAAACCGCCACTGGTTTGCGGGTCGCACAAAATATTTTTAAGTGCCATATTGGGTAAATTAATTTTACTTCCGTAGCTGTCCCAATTTCGGTTTGTTCCACCCGGCACCGTATTATGCACAAGATATTTATCGAGAATAGGTAATTTTGGTACTTTTTCGAATTCTATTTCAGCCGACAGATTTGCCCCTTCGCACATTTCAACCAAATGGCCAAGTAATCCAAATCCGGTTACGTCGGTCATTGCGTGTACACCAGGTATCTCAGCCATTTTTTCGCCAATTTTATTTAATCCGCTCATTATTTCAATAGCGGTATTTTCGTCCTCTTTGGTTAGCAAACCATGTTTTTGTGCAGTAGTTAAA
This sequence comes from Draconibacterium sp., assembly GCA_015493625.1. Classification (GTDB taxonomy): domain Bacteria; phylum Bacteroidota; class Bacteroidia; order Bacteroidales; family Prolixibacteraceae; genus Draconibacterium. The sequence continues at coordinate 4,963 of WGCT01000075.1, forward strand.
ATCCCCACACCAATGGGTTTTGTTAAAAGCAATTTGCACCCCGGAACAGCTCCATCGTTTCGTTTTAATTTTTCGGTGGCAACCATTCCGGTTACAGCGAGCCCGAAAATAGGTTCCGGACTTTCTATGCTGTGTCCGCCTGCCAGTGTAATTCCCGCTTCGGCACAAACCGAGCGTCCGCCTTCAATCACCTTTTGGGCAATTTCGGCCGATAAAACTTTAACCGGCCAGCCTAAAATAGCAATAGCTAAAAGTGGCTTTCCACCCATTGCATACACATCGCTAATTGCATTTGTTGCTGCAATACGGCCAAAAGTATATGGGTCGTCGACAATGGGTGTAAAAAAATCGGTTGTGCTAATTATTGCCGACCCGTTTCCCAAATCGTAAACTGCGGCATCGTCGCGTTGTTCGTTTCCTACCAACAATGCTGGGTCTACATTAAATACCATCTCCGAATGCAAAATTGTTGTTAAAACTTTAGGCGATATTTTACATCCACAACCTGCTCCCTGACTAAACTGGGTCAACCTTATTTCTTTTTCCGATTTCATTACTTTCAATTTTTAAAAACAGTTCGCAAAATTATTCTTTTCATCCATTCGAAAAAACTATTCCTATATTATTCCATCACATATAATTAAATCTTATTTTTGAAAACATAAAAACCATCTGGTTTGAATATATTATAAAATGAGTTTATTATGAATTCCAGATTATCACTTTTAGCACTGCTGTTTTTTTCAATTTTTACTTTAATATCGTGTGTAAAAAAGTCGGAGATACCTAAAAAACCGAATGTTCTGTTTATTCTGGCCGACGATTACGGATACCACGATTTAAGTATTATGGGAAGTAAATTTTACGAAACACCGAATATTGACCGGATAGCAAAAGAGGGAATGATTTTTACCGACGGCTATGCTGCCTGTCAGGTTTGCAGCCCGTCGCGGGCAAGTATCCTATCGGGGAAATTCCCTGCCCGCCACGGAATAACCGACTGGATAGGTGCACCAACCGGAGAGCAGTGGCGAAAAGTGGGAAGGACGAATCAACTGTTGCCGCCCGATTATGTTCACGCACTCCCAAAAGAATATATTACACTTCCGGAAGCGATGAAAGAGGCCGGATATAAAACCTTTTTTGCCGGAAAATGGCATTTAGGCGGCAAAGGCTCGTGGCCAACCGACCACGGTTTCGACATAAACAAAGGAGGCTGGCATGTGGGCCATCCGTATGGTGGTTACTACGCCCCCTGGAAAAATCCAAATTTAAAAAGTGGCCCCGATGGAGAAAGTCTCACCTTACGACTTGCAAAAGAGACGGTAAATTTTCTGAAAGCAAACAAAGACACTGCATTTTTTGCCTATTTGTCGTTTTATGCCGTTCACGGCCCCATTCAAACTACAAAGGAGCGATGGGCAAAATACAGGAAGAAAGCAGAGGATGCAGGAATTGCAAAAACAGGTTTTAAAATGGGCCATTTTCTTCCGATGAGACAGGTGCAAGACAACCCAATTTATGCCGGGTTAGTTGAAACAATGGACGATGCCGTGGGAATGGTTTTAAATGCACTCGACGAACTGGGACTGGCCGATAACACCATAGTAATATTTACTTCGGATAATGGAGGAGTTGTTGCCGGAGACTCTTATTCTACTTCGAATTTACCTCTGCGCGGCGGGAAAGGCTATCAATTTGAAGGAGGTATCCGGGAGCCCTATTTTATTAAAGTTCCGGGAATGAATTTAAACGGGAAGAAATGCAATACGCCCGTTTCGGGAACCGATTTTTATCCGACAATTCTCGATTTAGTTGGTGCAAAACTTAAGCCCAAAGAGCATACCGACGGAGTAAGTTTGCTCCCCCTTTTAAAAGGTGGCGAGATTGATGAGCGACCACTAATTTGGCACTACCCACATTATGGGAACCAAGGAGGAGAACCTTCATCAATTATTCGGTTGGGCGACTGGAAACTCATTCATTATTACGAAGATGGACACGAAGAGCTGTATAATTTAAAAGACGATATTGAAGAGCAAAATAATGTGGCCGAACAAAACCCCGAAATTGTTACTAAGTTGAGCACAAAACTATTTGTAATGCTCGACGAAATGGGAGCGCGATTTCCAACAAACGATCCAAAATACAGTGCCGAGAAAGAGAAAAAGTATCTGGAAAATGTTGTTAATAAACGCTGGCCTCAGTTAGAGAAACAGCGAATGGATTTTCTCTCGAAAGACTTCGACCCGAAAAATAACTGGTGGGGAAGTTATGTAACAAACGACTAATAAATTCAATATGCGCCTTGTTATTCAGAAAGTTAAAGAAGCATCGGTTACTGTTGATGAAAAAACAGTTTCGCAAATAAAGGAGGGACTCTTGGTTTTGGTGGGAATTGAAGATGCCGATACCAATGCCGATATTGATTACCTTGTTAAAAAAACAGTTCAGCTCCGTATTTTCGACGACGAAAACGGGGTGATGAACCTATCGGTTCAGAATGTAAACGGCGATATAATTGTAGTGAGCCAGTTTACGTTACAGGCAAACACAAAAAAGGGAAACCGTCCGTCGTATAACCGGGCTGCCAAACCCGATTTTGCTATTCCAATGTATGAAAAATTTGTTGCTGCACTGGAAGAATCGTTGGGTAAAAAAGTAGGAACAGGAAAGTTTGGAGCCGAAATGAAAGTGGCGTTAATAAACGACGGACCGGTTACAATTATTATCGATTCGAAACAAAAAGAGTTTTAGAGAAATAGTAAGGATTAATAGATTTTTTGACATCAGATAGAGTTTAATATGCAATATATCAACCAATTAGCATCGTTTTATATGTTGCTGATTTTAGGAATCTATGAAAATACAACGAACTGTTAAAGGATTATAATTCCAATTTTTATAATTTCATTAATAATGAAAGCGAAACAACTTACAATAAACGAAGCCCAAAAACAGGTTGATAACTGGATTAAAAAGTATGGTGTGCGCTACTTTAGCGAACTTACAAACATGGCTGTGTTAACCGAGGAAGTGGGAGAACTGGCGCGAATAATGGCACGTAAATATGGCGACCAGTCGTTTAAAAAGTCAGACGAAAAATATGAGTTGGCCGACGAAATGGCCGATGTTCTTTGGGTACTGATTTGCATGGCCAATCAAACCGGAATTGATTTAAACGAAGCGTTTGTGAAAAATATGGAGAAGAAAACCACTCGCGATAAAGAGCGACATAAAAATAATAAGAAATTAAAATAGGAACTTTTCTATTTTTTCCGGGTGGTAATATAATCCATCAACTCAATTAGCGAGGTGCGCGCTTCGCAATCGTCGAACTCCATTAAACCGGCAACGGCACGGTCTTTAAATTCGAGCATTTTTTTCTCGGCATAGTGGAGCCCGCCCTTTTCGGTAACCATTTTAATTAGCTCGTTAACCACCGCCGAATTTTTGTGCTTACGTTTTATTAAGCGTAATACTCGTTTTCGCTCTCCCGCTTTTGCATTATTTAAAACATACAAAAGTGGCAGGGTAATTTTTTTCTCTTTTATATCGTTGCCCGTTGGTTTTCCTAAAATTCCCTTGGTTTGATAATCGAAAATATCGTCTTTAATTTGAAATGCAATCCCCGCATCTTGTCCAATCCGGTACATTTTCTCGGCAATCTCGGCATCGTCGGTTGCCGAAGCTGCTCCAATTGCCATGCTGGTTGCAATTAACGAGGCTGTTTTTTTTCTGATAATTTCGAAATAAGTTTCATCGTCGATATCGAGCTTACGACTTTTTTTCATTTGCAAAATTTCTCCTTCGCTCATGTCTTGAACGGCACGCGAAATAAGGTGTAAAAAGTTATATTTTTTATTTTCGAGTTGAAGAATAAGTCCTCGAGCCAAAATATAATCGCCAACTAAAACCGCAAGTTTATTTTTCCAAAGTGCTTTCACCGAAAAAGTTCCACGTCGTTCGTACGATTCGTCAACTACATCGTCGTGTACTAAAGTTGCTGTGTGAAGAAGTTCAACAGAACAGGCGGCAAGTTTCGAATATTCGTTGGTTTCGCCATGAAGTTTTGCCGAAAGAAATACAAAAATAGGACGCAATTGTTTCCCTTTTGTTCGATATAAATAGTTTAAAATG
>WGCT01000076.1 GCA_015493625.1 Draconibacterium sp.
GAATATTGAAGCTTTTATTCCCTGTTTTATCGACCAGTTTTACCCCGAAACTGCATCGAATTTTATTGCTGTTTTGGAGCGTGCAGGATGTAACGTGCATTATAATACTGAGCAAACATGTTGTGGGCAGCCTGCTTTTAACAGTGGTTATTGGAAAGAAGCCAAAACTGTGGCAACTAAATTTATTGCCGACTTTGAACCTGCTGAAGTTATTGTTGGTCCGTCGGCATCGTGCATAGGTTTTGTGAAAAATTACTATTCAAAACTATTTAACGAAGATGAATCTTTTTTGAGAAAATCGGAAAATTTGTCGAGTAAAATAGTTGAGCTTTCCGATTTCCTTGTTAATCATCTTCAAAAAACCGATTTTGGTGCATGCTTTAATCATAAAGTTACTTTTCACGATTCGTGTGCCGGTTTACGCGAATATGGGATAAAAAACGAACCCCGTATTCTTTTAAATAAAGTGCAACAACTCGAATTAATTGAGATGGAACATACCGAAACCTGTTGTGGTTTTGGCGGAACCTTTGCCGCAAAATTTCATGCTATTTCGGCTGCAATGACCAATCAGAAAGTTGAAAACGCATTAAAAACCGGTGCCGAATATATAGTTTCAACCGAGGCGTCGTGCTTAATGAATATGGAAACATATATACGAAAACATAAACTGCCCATTAAAACAATTCATTTAGCCGATGTATTGTCCTCGGTAAAATAAAGCTGACTACCAATTCGTTACGACTAAAAATGCCGGACTGTGAATATCAGCTGTTTCAGTTTTTAGGTAGTAGCTGCGTTTACTCTAGGGTCTGCTGAAAAGCTCAGATGTGCGTCAGATTTGGATTTTGCGAAGTGCAGATGTATATAAATACTTCAAACTGAGCAAGGTACAAATATGGCGTGCAGCTGAGCTTTTACAATATCGGAAACATAGAATGAATAAATGCAAGCATTTTTAATATAATGAGACAAAAAGCTTGCACTTTTAAAAGTTCCAAATAGTGTATCTGGCTGCATATCACGTGTTTAGTTATTCTTCAGCAGACCCAACTCTATTCCGCTAAAAACTTATAAATTGTTTTTTCGTTGTATAGTTCTCCCGGTTTTAGCAATGTCGATGGGAACTCGGGACGATTTACCGAATCGGGATAGTGTTGGGTTTCCAGAGCAATTCCCGAATAGCTTCCAAATTTCTTTTTACCGTTAATAATAAATTCAGGATTCCAATAACCTGTGTAAATCTGTATTCCGGGTTGTGTGGTGTACACTTTAACTTTACGTCCGCTATTGCTCTCTTTTAACGTGCCAATGTATTTTAGCTCGCCGGTTTCGTTGTCTAATACAAAATTATCGTCGTAACCGGTGGCAAGACTTTCAATGTCGCGATTTATTTTTTTCGAAGTTGTAAAGTCGAAAACTGTATTGGCAACATCAACAATTTTTCCGGTAGGAATTTGCTCAACCATTTCTGTCATTTTTGTGGCAGTAAGTTCCAGTTCGTGTTCCAGTATATTTTCTTTTCCGCCGGTTAAATTGAAATAGGAGTGGTTGGTTAAATTTACCACGGTTGTTTTATAGGTTTCGGCAAGGTATTCAATGCTGAAATTGTTTTCCAAATCGAGAGAATAAATACAGGTAACCTGCAAGTTCCCCGGGTAATTCTCTTCTCCGTCAACACTTAAATAGGTAAGCTCTACACCAATTTTATCTTCTTCGGCAAAGGTTTTTGCATCCCAAAGTTTTTTGTCGAACCCCAAAATTCCGCCGTGTAAATGATTTGGCCCGTTGTTAATTGCCATTTTGTACTCAACACCGTCAATCACTAAATGGCCGTTTGCTATTCTATTTCCAAACCGCCCGATTAATGCGCCAAAATAGGGACATCCGCTTGTGTATTCGTCGCTAATGTACGACTCAAGGTTGTTAAAACCGCAAACTATATTGTCGATATTTCCTTGTTTGTCGGGCATTTCAATACTTGTAATAATTGCTCCGTAATTGGTAATCTTTATTGTAGTTGTATTGTTGGTGAGCGTAAAAAGTTTTACGTCGTTACCATCGTTAAGTTTTCCAAAAGGCGATGTTTTAATGTCCATTTTTATCAATTTTATTTGTTTCAATTTTGAATTACGAAGATTAAATTTTTTTTTCAGATATGTTGGTTTTAACTCAAATTATTAATGTTTTTTAGGACGGATGGAAAATTGAGTGTTTTAAAACACCAATCTTTCAATTTACTACTCCGTTTATCGATTATTAAAATATTCGTATTTAGTATTTTTTGTCAATATTCTTATGTTGTGGTAGTATACTTATTCAGGATTGTCCGTTGTCATACGAAATTGAATTATATCCACCATCTTTTAAAGTGTCAGTATAAGATTTGTGTTTTATTTCACAAAGTAAGTTAAAAGGTACTGTGTTTTAGTTGCCTGCCGGTGTCTATTTCATTCCTAATTTTTTATTCTGTTCTAATAGTTTTACTGCTTCTGCTAATCGTTTTTGTTTTGTTTCTTCTTTTTTTGCACTTTTAATCCATAAGACATACTGCTTTCTGTGACTTGGTGAAAGGTTATTAAAATTATTCCACGCTTTCTCCTGTGTTTTAAGTATCTTCTCTATGTCAGGTGTTAAGCTATCTCCAATAGATGAACGAATTTTTAAAAAATCTTTTTCATATTCTTTTCGGTTTCTATAAACATTAAGTCCTACTGCTGTCATCATTCCAGCCTTTATCATTCTTTCGGCAATGAGGATATTTGTAGGCGACCATTTACTATTTGTTTTACGTGGTGTAAATCTGTGTGTATATTTTTCTTCATCTATTCTTCTCTTTATTCCATCAATCCAACCGAAACAGATGGCTTCTTCAACTGATTCTTTGTATGTAATCGTTAGTTTATTTGTCTGTTTCTTATAATAGACAAGCCATATTTCTTTTCTAACTGAATGATTTTTTTCTAACC
>WGCT01000077.1 GCA_015493625.1 Draconibacterium sp.
AATAAATGAAGTTGTTTAAATTTTCTGTTTTATTTATTTGATATTAATCAGCTCCATTGTTTTCAACTCAATAAAATGTAGTTTTGCAAAAAAAATTAAATGGCAAAGCAGAAAATAAATCCAAAATTAAAAGAAAAGCTTTTTTCTTCTCAACCCGATATTGTTATTACAGCAATTCAAAGTGTTAAAGAAAAGGGGAATAAACTCTATATTCCGCTTTTGTTCGAATTGTTAAACTCAAATCCCGGGAAAGAGGTTTTTTCTGAAATTAAAAAGCTGCTTGAAACTGTAAAAGATAAAGAGACCGTTCCAAGTTTTATTGAAGCTATTGAAAACGAAAAGTATAAGGCGGTTAGAAATACAATACTTGCCACTTGTTGGCAAAACGGGCTCGATTTCAGCAATTATTTACCATTGTTCGCCGACATTGTAATTAACGAAGAGTGGGAAAATTCGTTCGAAGCATTTACGGTTATCGATAACCTGCACTATTTACCCGAACAAAAAATAGTTGAAGAGGTTATTGTAAAAGTTGAAAGTGCGAAGAAAGATGCCTCTGAACAAAAAGCGTACTTTTTAAACGAGATTCTGAATAAGTTAAAACAATAATTGGCAACAAATTGGCATAAAAAACCACAAATTCGCAAACAACTTTCAAAAGTAATTATTGGCGAATTTGTGGCAACTCTCGGTTTTATTTCCGGTTCGAAAAATATTTCATAAACTGCGAACGCTCGTACATAAGCGGGTCGGGAATGTTTTTATATGAAAGGCGGCCACGGAAATCTTCAATTTTATCGAAACTCCATTTTTCCATAAACTTCGACAAATCATCAATCATTTTGGTAATAACACTTGCGCCGTTTAAATAGAGAGTTGAACAGAGTTGTGCAACTTGCGCACCGGCCAAAATTTGTTTAACAACCGCATCGCCATCGTGTATTCCTGTCGATGCTGCAATATCTAATCCACCAACCTTGGTAGAAACCAGTCCCACCCAACGCAAAGTACGACGAATATCGGCGGGCGAGCTAAACACTTCCGACGAGATTAGCTCGAGCGTTTCCAGATTAATGTCGGGTTCGTAAAAGCGGTTAAACATAACCACTCCGGCGGCACCGTTTGCTTTTAATTTATCGGCCATTCCAACAATATTGCTATGATAAACGCCAAATTTTACCGACACCGGAATTGTTACCTCATTTTTTACTTTTTTCAACACATCGATATACAACTGCTCTACTTCTCCGGGTTTCTCGTTGCGGTCGGTTGGTACATGAAAAATATTTAATTCAAGTGCATCGGCACCGGCCTCTTCAAAATCTTTGGCTATGGTTGTCCACTCGGCTGACGAAATACAATTCACACTTGCTATTACAGGAATCTGAACAGCTTTTTTCACCTCTTTTAATAATTCAAGATGTTTAGAAATGGTATTTTCGCGCAAGTAGTTTTTAATATAATCTTCTGCCTCCGGGTAATCCATTGCCTGCTGGTCGTTGCCCAACATACTGGTTACCTCGTTATTTATCTGCTCTTCGAAAACAGATTTTAAAACTACAGCTGCTACTCCGGCTTTTTCAAGTTCCACAATTTTATCTACCGAACCGGTAAGTCCCGAACTAGCTGCTACCAAAGGGTTTTTCAATTTCAAACCCAAATATGTTGTTTCTAAATTACTCATTTTATATAGTTTAAAATTTTGGGCTTTGGAATTCTGTGTTTTCTTTCGACAAATATCGTTAGAAACCCAAAAAACAACTCACCCCTGTTATCAATACTTTCAATAATTTCTTGCACCAAATATTTTACTCCCAACGCGAACCATTGTGCTACCCTCTTCTACCGCCAATCCATAATCGTTCGACATACCCATCGAAATCTCCACAAATTTTTTCGAAGCCGAAAAGTATTCATTTTTTAGCAGATTAAAAATATTTTTTAATGTTCCGAACTCATTTCTTATCTGATTTTTATCCTCAGTGAACGTTGCCATTCCCATAACTCCAACAATATCAATATTTTTCAGATTCTGAAACGCTTCCGATTTCAGAATCTCTCTCGCTTCGTTTATCGATAATCCAAACTTAGTAGCTTCGGTAGCAATATGAAATTGAAGCAGACAATTTACAGTACGACTATTTTTTGCGGCCTCCTTATTTATCACTTTTAAAAGTTTTAACGAATCGACTCCATGAATTAGCGAGATAAACGGAGCAATGTATTTTACTTTGTTCGATTGCGGATGCCCGATAAAATGCCACTCTATATCTTTGGGCAATGTTTCGTATTTCGTAACTAAATCCTGCACTTTGTTTTCACCAAAAATTTTATGCCCAACATTGTATGCAGCCATAATATCTTCGTTAGGTTTGGTTTTCGAAACCGCAACCAGTGTAATATTTTCAGGCAACTCTTTCTTTATTGCTAAAATTTCTTTCCCAATATCCATGGTAAATAATTTTGTTGTAAAATTAAAAATTATGATGAGACTTTTATCTATTTTCAGGAGGTAAAAATTATACCTTTGCCACCGAAAATGGAAAAACCGCGACAGATAATAGAAAAGTTAAATTCTTTGGGGGCCAAAGGAGAACCTTTTGTTTTTCTTGTTGATTTTGAAGGTGTAAAACCACAAATTTTAAAGCCCGACGACACAGACAAAATACTTTGGCAAACCCGCAGTAGCTCGAATTTCGAGAGCATAAAAAGTAAGGCAACAATTTCGAAGTGGGGAATTACACCCATTGAATTTCAGCAATATAAAAAAGAGTTTAACACCATTCAACGCCACATTCATAACGGCGACACGTATCTTTTAAATTTCACTCAACCCACAAAAATAAAAACCAATCTCGAGCTTGAAGAGATTTTTCACCTCAGTTCTGCTTCATACAAAATACTTTTAAAAAAATCATTTGCATGCTTTTCGCCCGAAACCTTTGTAAAAATTATCGATGGAAAAATCTCATCGTACCCCATGAAAGGAACAATTGACGCGGAAACAGAGAATGCAGAAGAGAAACTTTTAACCGACACAAAAGAGTTGGCCGAACACAATACCATTGTCGATTTAATTCGAAACGACCTGAGTTTGGTTGCAAAAAATGTACAAGTTGAAAAGTTCAGATACCTTGAACGGATTAAAACCAACCGGAGCGATTTATTACAAGTGAGTTCAAAAATAACCGGAGATTTACCTTCAGATTATGCTAGAAATATTGGCAACGTAATTTATACAATGCTGCCCGCAGGGTCAATTTCGGGAGCACCAAAAAAGAAAACGGTTGAAATAATTCAGAAAACAGAAAAGTACACCCGCGGATTTTATACCGGTATTTTCTGTTATTTCGATGGGAAAAACCTCGACAGTTGCGTACTTATCCGGTATATTGAAAACAAAAACGGCAAACTTATTTATAAGAG
>WGCT01000078.1 GCA_015493625.1 Draconibacterium sp.
ACTTTTTTGTAGGGCGAATTCATACTGTTGTGGTCTGAAAATTTTGTCTTTTATTTCGTGGCTCGACTACGAGTAGCACTGCGAATAACTCAAATAAGATTTACAATGTGGCTGATGTCGTATCCATTTGCCTCCCAGATTTTAACCAATTCAATTAGTTCTTTCTCTCTGTTTTTATCTTCAACCAAAATTCGGCATTTAAATTCGTTGTTGTTTTTGCTGAGAAAGAAGGAATTGTCGGCTCCCGAAAATTGAGTAAACGGGCCAACAAAATTTCCTTTTAATATTTTTCCGCTGTGCCCGCTATAAATTAACTCCAACCTGTCGAGGTTGCGTATATTTTCCTGAAACTCAATGTTATTTGTCGATATTTTAATTTTGTGCGAGCTGAAATATATTTTCCCTATGGGTTTATTGTTTTCTGCTTGTGCAATAAAAACAGCAGCAAAAATTAGAAACAAAATAAGTAACACACTTATTTCAATATAGGGAAAAAGGAGGTGCAAAACGACCAACACAGCTCCTAAAATACTTATTTCCCACGTTGGAATCTTTCTGCTTTTTAACTCATAAATATAAAATTCTAACACTGTTGTAAAAGAAGTTGTTTAACGCAAAATACGAATGTCAGAAACCGGATAAAACAGCAACTAATTTTCTCTGTAAATAATGGTGTCGTATTCAAGTTCGAAACTTAATTTATGTTTTGCTTCGTCGTTGGCAAGTTTCCTGAAAATATTTTTCAGGTCGTCTGAAGAAACAATTTCCGAGAGTTTAATATACAATTTAAAAGCTGCTTTTTCGCGTTTCATAGCTAGAATCAGTGCATCCTGATAGCTCATATTTCCCGATGCCGGGCCGGCTACTAAATAGTCTGTCATTTTTAAGTCTAACACGTCCTCCTTTTTTGTTTCAAAAACTCCTTCGTTTTTAATTTTCAACAAACGTGCTTTGTGTCCTTTCTCTTCTTTGGCAAAGCGGTCAAATGTTTTTTGCATCTCTTTTGTCGATGCTTCTTTTGCCAGACTATCGTAAAAATCGGCAGCTTGTTGTTCGCTGTCGATAGCAAAATCTAAAACCTCGTTTACGTTGCTAAAATTTTTCATAATATTTTGTTTAAATCGAAATTATTTAAAGTTAATGCCATTATCGATGAAGTTCACTTTCTCGTTAACAAGATCGTGTAATTGTTTTTCAAAGATACTCAATCTGCGCAATTTTTATATCTCTTTATGAGAAAGTTGCACCGTTCGTTCTATTGCTTTGGAAATGGGCAGATACACAAAATCTAAAGCTTGCATTATTTTTCTTCCGTCGAAATTGTTAATTTGGTTTGAGTTGGCAACTGTGTCGCGTGTAATTACCGGCTGTTTACGAGTTATTAAACTTGCTGCGTGTGCCATTCTCCAGGCAATTGCCAACAAAAAGTCGTTGGCAAAAATGGTTGGTTTGGGTTTGTCCATTGCAGTTGCAATTTCATTAAAAACAGTTTGGTAGCTTAAGTTTTCGGCATTTAAAATAAACCGCTGGTTTTTGTATTTCTCGAAATTAAAGTCATTCATTAATAAAACCATTGCACGAATTACGTCGTTCACATCAACAAATCCGGTTACCCCTTTTGTATAAAACTTTAGCCCGCTGGCAACGGTTTTAAAGAGTTTTGCACTTCCCGAGTTGCGTTTCGCAGGGCCTAAAATAATTGAAGGGTTAACAATTACGGCATCGAGTCCCTCTTCAACTCCGCGCCATATTTCGGCTTCCGAAAAGAACTTACTCTCTGAATAACCCGATACTTTTTTCGATGGAACCCAGTTTGTCTCTTCAGTTATTGGTGTTCCGTCTTCTTCGTGTCCGAGTGCCGCAATAGAACTAACGTGGCAAATCTTTTTAATTCCGTTTTCGATGGCGGCATTTACCAAATTTGCCGTTCCGTCAACATTGTTCCGAATCATCTTTTCGCGTTCGTTTTTTTGAAAAGAGACAATGGCAGCGCAGTGATAAATTTTGCTAACTCCTTTCAATGCATCTTCAAGAAAAAAGTAGTCGAGAATGTCGCCTTCTACCCACTCAATTTTGTTAAAGAGCTGTTCCGGCTCGTAGGAGTAGTACGAGAATGTTTCTAATACCGGTTGTACATTGCTTGTTGCCCGTTTCAATGCTTTAACTTTTTTCCCTGATGCGGTGAGTTCGAATAGCAGATGTGCGCCCACTAAGCCGGTTCCGCCTGTAACAAAAATCATAGGTTTAATTTTTAATGTTGAATGAAATTCAATTTATTCGCTAAGCATTTTATCGGGGAGATTTTTTGTTGCTTTTGCCCCCAGCTTTTTAATGTTTTCGGCTCGTCGAACTAAATTGCCACTGCCGGTGTGGAGTTTATTAATAGCTGCATCGTAGGTTTTCTGTGTCGTATTCAGGTTTTTACCAATGGTTTCCATATCGGCAATAAAACCTACAAATTTGTCGTAAAGTGCGCCACTCTGCTTGGCAATTTCCAATGCATTTTTTGTTTGGTTTTCTTGTTGCCAAATAGACGAGATGGTGCGTAAAGTAGCCAGCAAAGTTGATGGGCTGACCAACACCACTTTTTTCTCCCAGGCAAACATAAACAGTTCCTGGTCTTCTTGAATGGCAACTCCAAACGACGCTTCAATCGGGATAAACAGCAGTACAAAATCGGGCGAGTTGAGTTTGCTGGCTGTTTGATAATGTTTTTCGCTTAACCCTTTAATATGGGTCTTTAAACTTAAAATATGCTCTTTTATATGTTCTGCCTTTTCTTCTTCGGTTGTGGCGTTAACGGCGCGCTCGAATGCAATGAGCGAAACTTTTGAATCGACAATAATATGTTTATTGTCGGGCAGGTTAATTACAATGTCGGGCTGAATGCGTTTTCCCTCTTCCGACGTGTCGCTAAACTGTTTTTGGTAACCCTGCTCGCCTTCGTTGAGCCCCGACCGTTCCAATATTCGCTCTAAAACAACTTCGCCCCAGTTGCCTTGTTTTTTTACATCGCCTTTTAGTGCGCGGGTGAGGTTGTTTGCCTCTTCGCTGATTTTTGAATTCAGATCGTACAATTTTTTTAATTCAGCGCGTAAATCGGTTTGGTCTTTTAACCCTTTTTCGTAAGTATCTTCCACTTTTTTCTCAAAAAGATTTATTTTTTCTTTAAGCGGATTTAAAACTTCCGAAATATTTTTATGGTTGACAGCGGTAAACTTTTCGCTGTTTTTTTCTAATATCTTGTTGGCAATATTTTCGAACTCGGTGGTAAATTTCTTTTGTAACTCTTCGAGCTCTGCTTTTTCGGTTTCCAGTTTTTCCTGAAGATTGCGGTACTCAACTTTTGCTTTTTCGAGCCGCCCGGTAAGAACGGTGTTCTCCTCTCTCAGCTTTTGCAATTCGTTTTTCCATGCATCGGTTTCTGTTTTTAGCAGTAAAAAACGCTCCTCCCAAATTGCGCGCTGCTTCTCAGTTTCGGCACGTTGTTGCTCGAAACTTTTTTCGCTTTCGCGAAACTCGTTTTCGGTTCGCGAAATGGTTTTTTGATTTTTAAACTTTAAATAAAAGAAGATGATAATTGCTCCAACAACAATTCCGGTTAACAGGTATATAATTTCCATTAGGGATATCTTTAAATTTATAGTGCGACAATTTAGCAAATAAACGTGATAAATATCAAAAACTATATTCG
>WGCT01000079.1 GCA_015493625.1 Draconibacterium sp.
GTTTTTGAAGCAACTCTGGAACACGAGCAGATGGTAACCGGTTTAATTAATAGTTTAATTGATATTGCAATTGAAGAGAGCGACCATGCAGCCCAAAGCTTTTTGCAGTGGTTTATCGACGAGCAGGTTGAAGAAGAGGCGAATGTTCAGGAAATTTTAGATACGCTTAAACTTGTAAACGGACAGGGTAACGGTATATTTATGATGGACAGAGAGATGCGTCAACGAAAATTTGTAGACGACACACTTGCAGCAGAATAAAAATAAAAAATATATTTTGTAAAAGGCTGCAATTTATTGCAGCCTTTTTTTGCGCTTTAAATTAAACAGCAGAAGTTCGATAATCCAAAATTGGAAGAATGGTGGAACAGATAGATAAGAAATACAATAAGTTAAAAGAAATTTGCCATAAAAACTGGCAGGCAGTCGACATTGGTAAATTTGAGAAAGCTTTTGAGTTTGCAAAAAAATATATTGGCGAAAGTAAGTTTCGAACCGGCGAAGTTATTTTGGAACACTCGCTTGATGTTGCATCAATTATTGCTTCTGAAATAGGTTTGGGATCCGACTCAATTGTTTCGGGTATTTTGCATAATATTATGTATGCCGACCTTTTGAAAAAAGCGACACGCGACGATATTGAAAGCGAATTTGGAAAGCCGGTGTTTGCCATTTTAGATGGTATGAAAAAAATAAATGCACTGGGTACCGACACGGTTGATTTGCACTCGGAAAACTATCGCAAATTGTTGTTGGCACTTGCCGGCGATGTTCGTGTTATTATAATAAAAATTGCCGATCGCTTGCAGGTAATGCGAAATCTCGATATTTACAGTGCCGAAAGACGCGAACGAATTGTTTTGGAAACGTCGCATTTATATGCTCCGTTGGCACACCGGCTGGGGCTCTATACAATTAATTCGGAACTTTTAGACTTGTGCTTAAAATACCAAAACCGCGAGGCGTACAATTATGTTGTTAACCGATTAAAAGAGACCGAAAAAGAGCGTGCAGGTTTTGTTGCCGAATTTGTAAAACCCATCGAAAAAAAGCTGAAAAAGAAAGGACTAGTTTTTTCTATGAAAGCCAGAACGAAGTCAATTTCCTCTATTCATACTAAAATGAATACGAAAAATGTGTCGTTCGACGAAGTGATGGATTTATTTGCCATTCGGATTATTTTAGAGTCGGAACTGGAGAACGAAAAATCGGATTGCTGGCTCGTTTATTCGTTTGTTACCGAAGAGTACCAAACGAACCCGAAACGGCTGCGCGACTGGATTACGATTCCAAAATCAAACGGGTACGAGTCGTTGCACACCACCGTTATGGGGCCGCATGGAAGGTGGGTCGAGATACAAATTCGTACAAATCGGATGGATGAAGTTGCCGAAAAAGGGTTGGCAGCGCACTGGAAATATAAAGGCGGGAAAGAGAACTCGGGGTACGATAACTGGTTGGCAAACATTCGAAATATTCTTGAAAATCCCGATTTAAATGTGGTCGATTTTATCGATCAGTTTAGTTCGGAAATATACAGCGATGAGGTTTTTGTTTTTACTCCAAAAGGCGATTTGAAAAAGTTACGACAAGGTGCAACAATGCTCGATTTTGCTTACGAAATTCATTCGGGACTGGGCGATACCTGTGTGGGAGGGAAAGTAAACGGCAAAAAAGTAACCCTGAAATATGTGTTGAAAAACGGTGACCATATCTCAATCGATACTGCAAAAAATCAAAAACCAAAGTTAGACTGGTTAGATTTTTTGGTTACTTCGAAAGCACGAAACCGTGTAAAAGCAAGTTTAAACGAAGAGCGGAAAAATCAAGCATCGCAAGGGCGCGAAATTTTGGTGCGGAAATTTAAAAACTGGAAAATTGAGTTAAACGACGAAGCAATTCGGAAAATGTTAAAACACTTTGGATTTAAACTTGCCGTCGATTTTTATTACGAATTAGCAACCGGAAAAATAGATACACTCGATGTAAAAGCCATTTTTGCCGAACCGGAGAAAGAGGAGAGTGCTAAACAAAAACTTTCCGATTTATTACCAACCGGCGAGGTGAAAAATTTGGCTTTCGAAGGTGGCGACGATTTTTTAATTATCGACAATAACCTGAAAAATATTAACTATAAACTGGCACCGTGTTGTAATCCGGTTTTTGGCGATGCTATATTTGGATTTGTTACCATAAACGACGGTATAAAAATTCATCGGCGAAGTTGCCCCAACGCCCCGCAAATGATGGAACGTTTCCCCTACCGGATTATTAAAACGAGGTGGCGCGAAACAACCGGCAGAAGTTCGTTTGTTACCACGCTGCACGTTTCGGGAATCGATGAGGTTGGAATTGTAACGGAGCTGTCGCATATTATTGCAAAAGACCTTGGCACACAAATGCGTTCTATAAATATTGAATCGGACAAAGGAAAGTTTGAAGGGGTGTTGAAAATTTCGGTTTACAGCCTCGACCACCTTGAGTTTCTTATTCAAAAAATGAAAAAAGTAAAAGGTGTTGTCTCTGTAACGCGAGGCGAGAAATAGTGGCGAATGGGGCGAATTCAGGCATGAAAAGATACACAAAAATGTTGGCAGAATTTTTGTGTTACAGAAGTTATTGCAAA
>WGCT01000080.1 GCA_015493625.1 Draconibacterium sp.
CGAGCCAACGGTTACTACGCCGGGAATTATGCCGTACATAACAATGCCAAGAATGGCGACAGAAGCAAGCAATGCAATGCCAATTCCTTTCGTTGTAATCTCGTATTTTTTGAAATAATATACAAAAACAATTGCCGGAATTGCCAGCAAGTTCAATAAGTGTACACCTATTGAAAGGCCAATAATATATGCAATAAAAATAAGCCACCGGTTTGCATTTGGCTCGTCGGCAACATTCTCCCACTTAAAAATAGCCCACAAAACAATGGCAGTCATCATCGACGAAGTAGCGTAAACTTCGCCCTCAACAGCCGAAAACCAAAAAGTATCGGAAAACGTGTAAGCCAGTGCGCCAACCAGTCCACTTGCCATAATTGCCAAGGTTTGTCCCAACGAAATTTCGTTTTTTGTAGCTACCAGTTTTTTTGCGAGATGAGTGATTGTCCAAAACAGAAACATAAT
The DNA here is from genome assembly GCA_015493625.1 of Draconibacterium sp. Classification (GTDB taxonomy): domain Bacteria; phylum Bacteroidota; class Bacteroidia; order Bacteroidales; family Prolixibacteraceae; genus Draconibacterium. The sequence continues at coordinate 463 of WGCT01000080.1, forward strand.
GGTAAATCCACTTGCCAGTGCCGACCACGAGTTAATTAATTTAGCTGCACTTCCGGGATTGCCAAAAAGAGTAAACATCCTCCCTATTATCATAAAAAGCGGAGCACCGGGTGGGTGTCCCACTTCCATTTTAAACGAGGTGGTTATAAACTCGCCACAATCCCAGAAACTTACTGTGGGTTCTATGGTTAACAGATAAACTACGGCTGCAATAAGAAAACTTACCCAGCCAAAAATGTTGTTGTACTGATTATATCGTTTCATTTTAAAATGATTTCTGCAAAATAGAATTGAATATTTTAATAGCTGCGAAGATAATTGTTTTGCTGCAAATAGAAACAGATGAAAGATTATTTAACTAATATTTCAACATTATCCCTGTGGCCATCCTTCCTGTATCAATTCCATTGCGGCGTGCCGAAAAATATTTATCGCTTTTTTCGAACGAACATTCACCGGTTGTTTCTATGTTTTCAGGGTTTACACCCGACTCAATAAGAATTTGCCGGTTGGCCTCCCAGAGGTTAAAATGGTATTTCCCCGACCTGTTCAGGTGCACTGTTTTTTCGGCATTGGGAACTGTTTTTCGAACGGCATTTATCACTTCGTCGCCCACTTCATAAATTTTGGGCCCAATTGAGGCCCCAATTGTTGCAACAATATTTTTGGATTCCGTTTGATAATTTGCTCCCATTTTACTGATGGTTTCTGCAACAATTTTTTTAACAGTACCACGCCAGCCGGCATGTACCGCGGCAACCACTTTTTTTACCGGGTCGAAAAGAAGAACGGGAACACAATCGGCAGTTTGAATGCAGATACAAATTCCCGGCAGATTGGTAATTAGTGCATCGGTATTATCGATTTCCGATATAGGAATATTTCGAACTTCAACTACATTATTTGTGTGAGTTTGACGTGGAAACAGAAGTTGTTCAGGATTGATTCCCAGCTCTTTAGCCAGTTGTTTTCTGCTGTTTAAAAACTGGGTGGGCGAGTCGCCGGTATAGCGGGGTGTTCGTTCGGCTATCGATTGCTTTGTTGTTGTAAAAGCAAGCAGGTTTGTAAACCCATTAAACAGCCGGTAGGTTGTAATGTTTTTATTATCCATTCCGAATGATGTTGTTTAAAGCTGCCTTATCGAGAATTGTAATCTGTTTTTTTTGAATTCGAATTAAGCCCTCTTTTTGCATCTCACCAAAAACACGTGCCAGCGACGGGCGGGCAACACCAAACAGGTCGGCCAATTGCTGTTGAGTACTTTTAATTTCTATTTTATCTTTTTGTTTCTCGGCCTGTTGCAAAAGAAAGTGCGCCATTTTTTCTTTTATTGTTTTAAAGCTTAAGAAATGTATTTTTTGCGACAGAAACTGCGTTCGGGTAGAGATACTGTTCAGGTAGTTTTCGAGAATTTGCCTGTTTAACTGCAGCATTTTTAAAAACTCGGTAACCGGAACAACAAGTATTAAAACAGCAGTATTTGCGGTAACTGTAACCGGATAGTAATTGTCTTTCCCAAAAATAAAAGCCGATGCCAGAGGTTGCGGTGTTTCAATGTCATCAATCTTTACCGTTTTCCCCGAATAGTCTATCATTTCGGCGCGTACACTGCCGTTTAAAATTATTCGTAATGTTTTTACCGGTTCGCCTTCGATTGCAATTACGTCGTTTTTTTCAAATTTTTTTATCTGAAAATGAATTTGCTGAAACAACTGCCTACTCTCTTCTTCTGTTACACCTTTAAAAACCGGACATTCAGACAACAGTTTGTAATTCATTACTTTTTGCTTTTGTTGAATAAAACACATGTTAAACAACGCAACACACCTGTTTTTGTTGTTATTAAATCACAATTATACAGTTTCAAAAAAATCCGGAAACTTTAATTGCAAACAAGAGGTACAAATATTAAATAATAAAGAATTTAATCTTCGTTAACAGAGGTTATTTGCAGCTATATTTTCGAAGTTGTAAATTCGCAGGAAACGAAACAGAAATTCGATAAAACAATAAAAATTAAATAATTATGGGAAAAATAGCCGAAAATGTTAAGCCGGGCGTAGTTACCGGATCCGACTTGCAATTTATCTTTCAAGTTGCTAAAGAAAATCATTTTGCCATTCCGGCAGTAAATGTAATTGGCTCATCGTCGATTAACGGAGTTATGGAAGCAGCAAAAAAGGCAAATGCGCCAGTTATGATTCAGTTTTCGAATGGAGGAGCTGCTTTTAATGCCGGTAAAGGATTAAAATTAGACGGCCACGATGCTGCTGTTTTGGGTGCTGTTGCAGGTGCAAAACATATTCATACTTTGGCCGAAGCATACGGAGTGCGTGTTGTATTACACACCGACCACGCTGCTAAGAAATTATTACCTTGGATTGACGGATTGTTAGATGCAAGTGAGAAAAATTTTGCCGAAACAGGAAAACCACTTTTCAGCTCGCACATGTTAGACCTTTCTGAAGAGCCGATTGAAGAGAACATCGAAATCAGCAAAAGATATTTGGAGAGAATGGCAAAAATGGGAATGACATTGGAAATTGAATTGGGAATTACCGGCGGAGAAGAAGATGGCGTTGATAACAGCGATGTAGATTCTTCGAAACTATATACTCAGCCCGAAGAGGTTTGTTATGCATACGAAGAATTGAGCAAAGTATCGCCAAACTTTACCATTGCTGCATCGTTTGGGAATGTTCACGGTGTTTACAAACCGGGTAACGTAAAACTTACTCCAAAGATTCTTGACAATTCTCAAAAATATATTCAGAAGAAATTAAATACCGATGAAAAACCTGTAAACTTTGTTTTCCATGGTGGCTCGGGTTCTTCGGCCGACGATATTAAAGAGGCAATAAGTTACGGTGTAATTAAAATGAACATTGACACCGATACACAGTGGGCATTTTGGGATGGCGTTCGCGCTTTCGAAGCTGCCAACCACGACTATTTACAAGGTCAGATTGGAAATCCGGAAGGAGATGAAAAACCAAACAAAAAATTCTACGACCCACGTGCATGGTTGCGTAAAGGCGAAGAGAGTTTGATTGCCCGTTTAATTCAGGCATTTGAAGACTTAAATGCAATTGATAGTTTATAAAAAAACCACTATTACAATACTAAAAAGCCGTGTCAGTTTTATGATACGGCTTTTTTTATAAATCTGCTTTTAACGGTTAAACCAACATCATCTTTTCAATATAAATATCCTGAAACGATGTGTCGCCTTCGAGATTTATATGCGATGTTTTATTTAAAATATTCCGGATAAAATTGTTCTCTTCGAAAAGGAACATTTTTGCTCCGATAAGTGCAGTATTTCCAAGTTTAAAAACTTTCTCCTCTTCGCACTCTATTAATCCTGTTCTGATAACGTTTTTAACAGTTAGGAAATTTCCAAAACCACCGGCAATAAATACATTTGCAACAGTGCTGTAATTTATATTTAACCGGTTCATTAACAGCTGAATTCCGGTTGCAATTGCCGCTTTTGCCAGTTGAAATTCGCGAATGTCTTGCTGTGTTAGTACTACTTGCGGGGTAATTTCAATTTTATCGTCGCCCGAATTTATCTCACCAAACATTCCTATTTTCTCTTGTTCGAGTAAAATTGCCAACACATCAATCAGTCCGCTGCCGCAAATTCCTTTTGCTTCTGCATTTCCAATTATATGGCTTTTTAATTTGTCGTTTTCAATGGTTACCGACGAGATGGCTCCCGTAGTTGCCCGCATTCCTTGATTTATGTTTGCCCCTTCGAAAGCAGGCCCGGCTGCTGTTGATGCACAAACAATTTTATTACGGTTTCCCACCACAATTTCACCGTTCGTTCCCAAGTCTATTAACACCGAGAACTCTTCCCGTTCAGCCATTTTTGTGGCTGCAATTCCGGCTAAAATATCGCTGCCAACAAAACTTCCAATCGATGGGAAAAATTTAATTTCTGTATCAGCACTCAACTTCCAGTTTAACTCTTTTGCCGAGAAATGCTGCTCTCCCAAGTCGGGCGAGTCGAAAGGGTAAAACGAAAGCGAATCGACTTTTAATCCGGTGAAAATATGGTGCATTACTGTGTTTCCAACAATGGCAACCCGTTTTACATCAACCGGATATTTTTCCATAACCGATTCAATCATCTCACCAATTTTTGTACGAATAATTTTTTGTTGCTCTTCTTGTTTTCCGTCGAGACAACTTTGAATGCGGGCAATTAAATCGCCACCAAATTTAGCCTGCGGATTAATAGCAGAAACCGAGTTAAGAACATGTCCGTTTTCGAGATGAATAAGTTGTGCAACAACTGTTGTTGTTCCTAAATCGATTGCAATTCCATATCCTATCTGCGGCTTAATTTCAAAGGTCGAGTTGTCGGCAAGAATAATATTTTCGAACTGCGAAATTTCGAGAGTAATATCCGATTCGGCCTTGCAATAACAGGCAAGCCGCCATTCATCACCAAATTTTAGTTTTTTTAATTTTTTCCGCTGAGCAGCATCTGCAGCCAGCTCACCTTTCAAGAGTTTTACTTTACATGCCCCGCAAGTTCCTTTTCCTCCGCAGGGAAATTCGACACCAAATTCGTGCAGCGTATCTATTAACGGAGTTCCTCTGTTTACTTCAAGAATTTTGCCCAACGGTTCGAGGGTAATTTTTACTTTTTGTTGCATGGTATTTTCTACTAAAAAATTGCGTTAATATAACTTCTTTTTTTAAAGTGCTAAAATTACTATTTAATGAAGTTATTTTGGCTTAAGTGAGGGTGATTATAAAGGCAAATTATATTTAGCTTTGCTAAAGTTTTTGAAAAACAAAAAG
>WGCT01000081.1 GCA_015493625.1 Draconibacterium sp.
AAAGAATTTAAGTACAAAAAAGACGCTCTTTTGTATTTTAAAACAATATTAAATTCCTATGACTTTGATGAAATATTGAACGATGATGATACGGCAGACGTAACAGCATTACTACTTGAAAATGAAAAAAGAAAAGATAAAATTGGTAGTGGAATAAAGGAGATTAGAATTGGGAAAGTGCAATTTGGAACTAAATGTTTTCAGATTATTCGGAATGATTTGACAACAGAAAATTTCTCTTACATTTATTGCATAAATGGAGACCTTAAACCTTTTACTAAATTTAGCAATGCTTGTAGAAATGTAATTCATAGAGATTTGCACAATGTAAAACAAAAATACTTTGACCAATATTCGGTGAGAGGAAAAGTGAAATGTCAGGAAACTGGAATATTAAGTTCTTGGACAGAATTAAACGTTGATCACCGCCAACCAAATACTTTATCAGTAATTATTGACCGGTTTATAGAACTATATAATATTGACCTGAAAGACATTGAATACGAAACTGGCAAAGACAATAAAACTTTGCTTGCGGACAAAGAATTAGAGAATAAATTTCGTAAATATCATATGGGAAAAGCCAATTTAAGAATTGTGAGAAAAGAGAAAAATTTAGGACGTTCTCATCAAGGTAGGGTGAAAAATCAAAAGAAAGATTTACGAATTGAAAGGAATAACAAAGGCTAACAAAAAATATAGTGCATGCCTCAATTAGTTGTAAATATGAAAGTTAATGTACAAAATAAAATTAGTCGTAACTTGAAAAATTATCTTTTCAATATGTGGCACGCCTCATATACCAAACCGTTACCTGCAACCGAGTAATCTGTCAAAAGTATTCTCCCTTGAGGTTCTGAGATCAACTTTTCTGAAAAATGTTATTTTTTTCTCAGCTTCTTTCTTTGTTTCCAAATAATATAGGCCATAATAAAAAGCAGTGCTAGAATAAATGGAGCTAAAATTCTTGTTCGGGCAGCCCAGTTAATATCGCTGTTTAACAGGTTCATGTGCTCTTCTGTACCGTGTGGCGTCATTTTTAAAACATCGCCGGCTTTTGTAATCATACTCATTGCAGCATCTCCATTTGGTAAATCCTGATGGCAGGCAATGCAAACTCCAACCCGTTCAACCCGTTCTCTCTGTTCTTGTGTTAACGGCCCCGAGTCTGGCCAGTGGTGCCCAACTGTTTGCAGCTGTTTACCGTTGCGCGTAACAATTTGCGATAAATCCATATTTAATCCGTCGATGCGGGAGATTTGCGGACGTTGATTTTCTGAAAGCGACTCGCCATTTGCATCTTTTATGTCGGTAAATTTGTCGGTGTTGTACCCGTGCATAAATTTACCACCATTAATTCCATATCCCAGCGCTTTGGGGTCGGTGTGGCACGACTCGCACGACCGCGCTTCGGCAGAGGTAGTATGTGGCGTAACCGGAGCCATGTCAATTCCGCGTTGTCCTTCATCTCCTCCGTTTTCGAGCCCCGGTTTTGTTCTCCATATTTTTTCGGTTACAATGGCTTTCCCGTCTTCGCCAATAACGGTTGTAATTTGTTGGCATCCTGGAATTAATGGCGTAACCCGCCCTTCCCCGTTTTTCCCTAAAATAGGATTCTCCCAACGTAGATAGGAACGTCCTTCAGTAACTTTCCCTTTTTGAATAAACGGTGAGGCATCTTTCATAAACTCACCGGTATACCCCAGCGAATCGTGCATTCTTCCGGCTTTTGTCCAATCGAACGAGCCATAACCTTTAGTGAAATCTACTTTAACATGGCAGCCGTAACATTGTGGCGCCCACTCCGAATGGCACGTGTAGCACTCTAAATTATTCATGTGTGCGCTTATATTAACCATTGCCGTGGTTGCTTTTACCGGGTGCTTCCATGTGTCGGTTTCTTTCAGCTCTTTTAATGTGGGCGAAATAAAGTCGTTTCCCGATGCCGAATGAACAACAACCGAGTTGCCACGGCGTACCACATTTCCAAAAGGATTTCCTCGCGAAGTGAGTAGAAAACCGTCTTCAGCCGGATAAATTGTTGCGAATTTCTTTGTTACTTTTTGGAGATTGTTTGTTACACCACGCGGAGTTTTAGCGTGTGTTGTTTTGTACTCGTCTTGATAGCCAAGAGGCAATTCCCAAGGGTATTTGTCGGGAATCCCGTGGCAGTCGGCACATTCAACTTCAACCTGCCCAAGTGTTGTCCCAGAGATATTTCCGTCGCCATGCATCGATGTGGTTGTGTGGCAGTCCTGGCACAGCAATCCGCCCTCCGGATTTCCTTTTCTGCTTTTTATCCGGTGATGTACGTCTTCCTGAATGTAATGGTAGTTTTTGCCATGTAGTTTGTGTTGTGGCGTTCCGTCGGCATTCCAGGTTGTGTTGTAGGCCGACTCCATTAGTCCGGTGTACGACATGCCAATGCGTTTGCCTCGATTGTGGCACGAAGTGCATGTTTCTGTGGGTATTCCTGAATACTCTTTCCCATGAACTTTTACCTTTGTTTTTCTCGACGATTGAATTGAGTGAACCAACATGTGCCCGGTTTCGGTTTTCGAAATGGTGTTGTCGTTGCCTTCGTAACGTCCCTCGTCGGAATAGGGAATATGGCACGACGAACAGCCCATTCCCCGGTAATCGCCACGACGCTGTTTCCCTTTTACTCCAACATGGCAACGCAAACACTCGCCACGTAAATAGGTGAAAACGGCATCTTGCGGCTTCTTTTTTATGTTGCTCACATTGGTCTCGGGCAGCTCAAATAACTCATCAACAAAAACATTCGGATATTTATCGCGCATCGAATGCATATACTTTTTGTACTCGGGAGTTCCCCATTTGGGTGTGCTTCCATCGGAGTCTTTTATGTTGTGATTTCCATATTTTACTTTGTACCCGTTTTCCGACTGCCATCCCCAGGTTGCCCCTTGAATTTTCCCTGCCTCGGTTTGCATTAAGCTTCGGTGCAAGTTGTATTCGTGGTCGGGGTGGCATTGACTACACGTTTTGTTTAATGCCCAAATCGATCCGGGATCTTTAATAATGCTTGCGTGTGCTTTTGTTTTATCTTTTGTTTCGTTTGGGTTGCCTTGATGACAGACAATGCATCCGTTTTTATCGCCCATCGATGCTCCTTTTAAATAAATTTGTTGCATCATTCCCGAGTTGTGTGCTCGTATTGGCTCAATGTTTTTGTGGCATGTTAGGCAGCCTTGGTCGGGTGCCGGGAAATTATCAAGAGTATTGACTTCTGTATTCGAATTGGGTAGATTGTTTGCTTGAATACTGTTTCCCTCTTCACTGTTTTTTGTTGAAGTTAAAAAAGGAAAAGCTGCTGTAAGTGTAAATACAACGATACCGGTTAGTAAAAGATAGGTAAGTTTTTTCATTGTAATAATATCAATACTTCGTAAAATTTTTGTTTCTCGCAAAGCCGCAAAGGTCTGATTTTTAGCAAATTACGACAATCGCTTTGTGCCTTGTAATTCTCTGTTTATGAGTTATTTATAAAAATGTACCGAACCATTATATAT
>WGCT01000082.1 GCA_015493625.1 Draconibacterium sp.
AATGCAAAATTCAAATAGTAAATGCGAATTTTTCATTTAGAAACAAGTAATAATTATGATGATTATTTTGTGATGTTGATAGGTGGAAATAACTTTTAGCGTAGCGTTAAAAAAGTTATTCCGGCTATCAATATCAACAGGACGGTGGTCTATTTTAACAAATGCAACAAAAGTAAAATAGGAAGCCCTAAAGCTTCCTATAAAAAGGTTAAACCAATACTTTTGATTTGCAATGAAAAATAAACATCTAACCTCGGTACAAAGAAACCAAATAGAGGTGTTATTAAAAACAAAAACGCCGGTAAAAAAAGTAGCAGAACTTGTGAAAACAGACAAAAGCACCATTTACAGGGAGATAAAACGTAATGGAAAGAAACGTTCGTATTCAGCCAATTATGCACAAGAACTCAGTGATGAACGGAAAGAGCGTTTTGGGCGGCTTCGTAAATTTACGCCTGAAATCATAAAATTTATAAAAGAAAAAATCACAAAGGAACAATGGTCACCCAAGCAAATTGTGGGATTTTGTAGGCTCAATGATCAAGACATGGTTTCACATGAAAGCATCTATCAACTTATCAGGCAAGACAAACTTGAAGGGGGGACGTTGTGGATGCACACCCGCCACAAGTTAAAGCACCGCAAACGCCCAGTGGGAGGGAAAGTTAACATCAAAAACAAAGTGTCGATTGAGCTCCGCCCAGCCATCGTGGATAGCAAAGAGCGGTGCGGGGATTGGGAAATAGATACTATTATTGGCAAAGACCGAAAGGGCGCAATACTTACCATTACCGAACGAAAAACAGGTTTCTTACTAATGGAAAAAATGGAAAATGGAAAGCAAGCCGAGGGGCTTGCAAAAGCTGCGGTAAGGATGCTGTTGGCATACAAAAAAACAGTACACACAATCACTTCAGACAACGGAGCAGAGTTTGCAATGCACGAATTTATTGCCGAAAAACTCGACTCCGGGTTCTATTTTGCCCATCCTTATTCCTCCTGGGAAAGAGGATTAAATGAATATACAAACAAATTAATAAGACAATATATATTAAAAGGAACAAATTTTGACTTGTACGACAGTCAGTATATCAAGAAGATACAACATAAAATAAACAGAAGACCAAGAGAAAAATTGAACTTCCTGACTCCTGTTAAATTATTTTATGCATCTTTAAATTAATTTGTTGCATTTGTAACTTGAATCTACGAATAATTAATTACGTTTCAAAACACGTTATAATACGTTAATAAAGACTACTATAGAAAATGGCAAGCTATTATTGAACACCCATACGGAACAATTAAACACCAATGGGGATTTAGCAATATCTCTACCAAGAGATCAATAAAAAGAGCTGAAGCCGATGTCAGTTTAATATTCGATGCAATAAAGTTTAACAATAACACTCCTCTTTATATTTATATTTCGTATTTTTCGCGTTTTTCGTAATTCAAATGTAAATTTTAACATGGAAACAGAAAAAACTATTATTGGCGTATTGGCATGGGACAACGGGAGTTCAGATACGTTGTCCCAATTAGAGAGTATGCCGGGCAATATGCTGCATCCCGATACGTTTGACTTTGATTTGAAAATCGCAAGAGTAGAAGGTGCAGATTACAAAACCATTGTCGAGTCTCCATCTGAAGCCATTCTAAAAAACATGATTGTCACCGCCCGATTGCTGGAAAAAGAAGGTGCACGTGCTATTACCACTAGTTGCGGATTTAACGCAATCTTTCAAAAAGAACTTGCAAACGCTGTTGAAATTCCCGTTTTCACTTCCAGTCTAATGCAAATACCAATGATTTACTGCTCCTTAAAACCGAAACAGGCAGTTGGCGTGATAACTGCCGATAAACAACATCTGACCAAAGCGCATTTTATAAACAGCGGAATTCCGGAGAGTATTCCAATCAAAGTCGCATCCATTTCACAAGTCGGTGAATTTGCAAAATTACGGGATAACCCAACGGCTATTTTAGATTCCAATCTGTTTATCAACCAGGTAGTAGCAGTTACAGAAGAATTGGTTGGCAAAAACCCGGAGATTGGTAGCATTGTCCTTGAGTGCACCGATTTGCCACCATGCGCGCCCGCCATCAGACGTGCAACAGGATTAGCCGTTTTTGATATAGTTACCTTATTAAAAATGGTTCATGACGCTATTGCTTAAAAGAAAGATATTAGTTTATCTCACAGGAGGCTCTTGTAAAACTACTGTGCAAGTACCTCAATTGTAATTTTACTACGTAAACTTAAAACAACTTCAACATAAAAAATTTCATTATGGACAAAAAGAAAATATTGATATTAGGTGCCGGAAGGGTAGTTAAGCCTGCTGTTGATTATTTTTTGAATAAATGCAATTATCATGTAACTATTGCTACAAAAATTGCATCACAAGCTCATAAAATAATAGGTGGAAGAAAAAATACGACTGTCATCCAATGGGATGCAACGGATCTAAAGAAGCTTGACAATCTGGTTTCTAAGGCTGATTTGGTTGTAAACTTTATACCTCCTGCTTTTCAAATAGAAACAGCCAAAATATGTCTAAAAAACAAAAAGCACATGATTCATACGGATTTTGCTTTTCCTGAAGTAATAGCAATGAATGATGAGGCCAAAAAGGCTGGAGTGATAATTTTAAACGAAATCGGTGAAGATCCTGGCCTTGATCATATGAGCATTAAAAAATTACTTGATGAAATTAAAGGAAAAGGAGGCAAAGTTTTAAATCTTGATTCTTATGGATCTGGAATACCCTCATTTGAAGATAACAGGAACCCTTTTGGATACAAGTTTTCGTGGAATCCGAAAGGCCTTATGAGATCAGCTATGGCTTCCGGTGAATACATTAAGGAAGGAAAAATTATTGAGGCAAAAAACCTTTTTGACCATTTCCGTATTATTGACATTGAAGGCTTGGGAACATTTGAAACATACCCAAACAGAAAATGTGCAGTTTATAAAGAACCTTACGAACTTGATGATGATGTAAGTTTTTACAGAGGACTTCTCCGGTATACAGGATGGTGCAATACCATGAGAAAATTCATAAAAATGGACCTTTTAGAATATCAAAAAATTCATGATTTTGAAAACTTAACTTATAATGATTTTATGAGTCGCCTTGTTAACTCTAATAAAAATGGAGCAGAGGCAATTGCCGACTTTTTTAATATTGAATTAAAAGATGATTTTATCAATAAATTAAGATGGCTGGGGTTCTTCGAAGATAAACAAATAGCTATTAACAAAGGCTCAAATGTAGATGTATTGGTTGATTTAATGCTAAAAAAATTGTCATATCAACCACATGAAAAAGATATGGCAATCATTCATGATGATATTACAGTAGATTTTGACGGGAAAAGAGAGAAATGGTCTTCTACAATGGTTCTTAAAGGAATACCAGAAGGCCATACTGCAATGGCAAGAGCTGTCTCATTACCTGTTGCTATCGCCACAAAGTTGATATTAGAAGAACAAATAAAATTGAGAGGTTCAGTATTACCTATTTATCCTGAAATATACAATCCGGTTCTTGAAGAACTTGAGGAGTTGGGGATTAAATTTTGCCATACAAAGAAAATTCTTGAATAAGCTATCGTTTAGTTGTATGAAAAATTTAACAAACTCGACTTTTGTGCTATTTGAACTAAAATCATGTAATAAAAACACTCCTTTTTACACTTCGTAAACTTTGTATTTTTCGAAGCTCAAATGCTTTTTAATATGAAAACAGAAAAAACTATAATTGGCGTATTGGCTTGGGACAACGGGAGTTCTGATACGTTGTCCCAACTAGAGAGCATGACGGGCAATATGCTGCATCCCGATACGTTTGACTTTGATTTAAGAATTGCAAGAGTAGAAGGAGCAGATTACAAAACCATTGTCGAGTCTCCATCTGACAACATTCTAAAAAACATGATTGTCTCCGCCCGTATGCTGGAAAAAGAAGGTGCACGTGCGATTACCACTAGTTGCGGATTTAACGCAATCTTTCAAAAAGAGCTTGCGGACGCTGTTGAAATTCCCGTTTTTGCTTCCAGTCTAATGCAAATACCAATGATTTACTGCTCCTTAAAACAGAAACAGGCGGTTGGTGTGATAACTGCCGACAAACAACATCTGACCAAAGCGCATTTTATAAATAGCGGAATTCTGGAGAGTATTCCAATCAGGGTGGCATCCATCTCGCAAGTCGGTGAATTTGCAAAATTACGGGATAATCCAACGGCTATTTTAAATTCCAATCTGTTTATCAACCAAGTAGTAGCAGTTGCAGAAGAATTGGTTGGCAAAAACCCCGAGGTGGGAGCTATAGTATTGGAGTGCACCGATTTACCCCCATGCGCACCCGCCATTAGACATGCAACAGGATTAGCCGTTTATGATATAGTTACATTATTAAGAATGGTTCATGACGCTATTGCTTAAACGAAAAATATAAATTCATCTCAAAGGAAGTGCTTGCAAAACTACTGTGCACGTACCTCCTTTGTAATTTTACTATGTAAAATTCAAAAAATGTCCTATAGGCATTCTCAATCAATTAAAAAATGTTAGTTTGCTCAAGAATTACATTTTTAAAAGAATCTGTTTAATATGAAACGAGAAGCATCTTTATTTCTGGCACTGTTACCTATTTTATTTTTAATTGGAATGTTAACCTTAAACGTTCTCTATTTCGACGATACTCTTTCGGGGGCCACCCAAATTGCACTGATGCTTGCTGCTGCAATTGCCGGCATTGTTGCTTTTCGCCTCGGAATAAGGTGGGAAACAATGAGAGAAAAAATTGTTTCGTCAATTGGTTCTGCTATGCCATCAATTTTAATACTACTACTAATTGGCTCGCTGGCAGGAACGTGGATGATGAGCGGTGTGGTTCCGGCAATGATTTATTATGGAATTGATTTAATTAACCCGAAACTGTTTTTGTTTACGGCAGTTGTGGTAAGCTCTATTATTAGTGTTGCTACCGGAAGCTCGTGGTCGACCATTGCAACCATTGGCGTTGCGCTTCTGGGAATTGGCCACTCCATTGGAATTAACGACTCGATTGTTGCCGGTGCAATAATTAGCGGTGCCTATTTTGGCGACAAAATGAGTCCGTTAAGCGACACCACAAATCTGGCTCCGGCCATGGCAGGTACCGACCTGTTTACCCATATAAAATATATGACCTACACAACCGCTCCGTCGATGATATTAACATTAATTATCTTTCTTTTCATTGGTTTTAACCACGATTTTTCGAGTGCTACGATAAATGTCGATAACGTAAAAACTGCAATCGACGGAACCTTTAATATCTCTCCACTTCTCTTTTTGGTTCCGGTTGTTTTGTTAACAATTATCATTCTGAAAGTTCCTCCGCTTCCTGCTCTTTTTGCCAGCGCACTACTGGGTGGTCTTTTTGCCATTATTTTTCAGCCCGATATTATTGCCAGAATTTCGGGAATTACCGATAACTATGCAAAAGCATCGTACATTTCGGTAATGACAGCAATGTTTGGCAACGTAGATTTAGTAACTTCCGACCAGAGTGTAACCGATTTATTAAGCACTTCGGGAATGGGGGGAATGCTCCATACAGTTTGGTTGACTATTTCGGCAATGATTTTTGGAGGTATTATGGAGTCGGCCGGATTACTAAAACGAATTACTCGCCCTATTATTAAATATGCAAAAAGTACCGGTAGTTTGGTTGCTTCAACTGTTGGAACCTGTATATTTTTCAACGCTGCTACCGCAGATCAATATATTTCCATTGTTATTCCCGGACGTATGTATAGCAAAACATACGAAGAGAAAGGATTAAAACCCGAATTGCTAAGCCGCACACTCGAAGACAGCGGGACAATGACTTCGGTTTTAATCCCTTGGAACACCTGCGGTGCAACGCAATCGCGGGTTCTGGGAGTTGATACTTGGTCGTATGCTCCCTACGCTTTTTTCAATATTATCAGCCCGTTAATGTCCATTCTGTTTGCTTATCTAAACATTAAAATCAGACGTTTTAAAGATGATAAAACAGCAGATTCTGACAACAAAAAGTAGACTTTCTCAACAAATTCTTTAAATAGAGGGTCTGCGGAAAAATAACTAAACACTTGCTATACAACAAGAAATACTGTTTGGCACTTTTAAAAGTGCAAGCTTTTTGTCTTTTTATATTAAAAATGCTTGCATTTATATGTTCTATGTTTCGGATATTTTAATAGCTCATCTGCACATCACAAAGTCCAAATCTGACGCACATCTGAACTTTTTAGCAGACCCTATTTAATATTTTCCATCGCGCACCTCAAAATGGGTAGGTTTTCCCAAAAGCCGATGGTTTTCTGAAATCCATTGTGCTGTCCAGTTCATTACCCGTTCAACAGTTACATTGGGGTTCCCAAATAATTTAAACGACATTGCCGCATTTCCAAGTAGTGCCGTTTCGTTTTCAACTCCCGTTAATTTTACCTTTTTCTTCATTAACTCGCCAAATTTCAATGCCGTTTCGCGAATTGAGATTAATTCGGGCCCGGTAATATTTATTGGGAATGCCGGACTTTTGGCATGTAGTATCGTTTGAAGAATCATAGCATTGGCATCGCCTTGCCAAATTACGTTTGCATAGCCCATTGTTATGTCAACCGGTTCTTCGTTAAAAACTTTAGTAGCAATATCTACCAGCACGCCATAGCGCATCTCTACGGCATAAAAAAGACGAATTAATGAAACTTGTGTACTGTTTTTTATGCTGCCAAATTCGAAAAGCCGTTCGCGCCCTAAACACGATTGCGCATACTCGCCCACCGGATTTGGAGCATCGGTTTCTAAAGAACCTCCTGTTTTGTATGAAACCAACGGATAGACACATCCTGTTGAAAATGCAACTATTTTCGATTTGCGAAACTTTTCGGCTACCAGCCCGGGGAGATACGAGTTCATGGCCCAGGTAAAAGACTCATTTCCCTCGGTTCCAAATTTCATCCCTGCGAGGTAATAAACGTTTTCAACCTCGGGCAAACTATTAATAAACTCCTGATTAACAAGATCTCCCTTTATTGTTTCTATTCCATTTTCCTCAAGAAATAGACGCTGCGTCTCGGAACTAAACCGCGAAACACCAATAATTCTTTTTTTAACTCCGGCAATATCGCAAGCTTTTTTTGCCATACGCGCCATAGATACCCCCATTTTCCCGGCAACGCCAAGAAAAATAATATCACCTGTCAGCTTTTTCATCATCTCAACAACACCTGCGGTAGGTGTTGCCAAAAGCTCTTCCAACTGAGCTTCATTCGATATTTTTACCGGGAAATCATTCATTTAATTCGTCTATTTATGTTTTATAATTACAGTAACCTTAAAGTTACTCTTCGCTAATAAAATATCGCACTTTCACATTCGAAAGCAAACCACTTCCCTCGGGAAATTTTTTTGGCTCGTACTTTACCGATGCAATACTCTCTGAACTGCTACCATCGGGGTTAATGGTTAGTTTTCCCGAATAAATTTCGTTATAATTCTCGGTGTTATGAATCTCGATAAAATAGGTATACTCTCCGGCAGAGAATTTGTTGGCAGGAGCATCAAACTCAAGTTTCACATCACCAATATCGGGAGTAGCCTGTGTTACCGCATCAACCAAATCTTCGGTTGCATTTTCCCAGTGCGCCTTTTTTACCCATGCCGGACAAATGCCGTCAATATTAAAACCTCCGTACGAAAGATAATCGCAAACAAAAAAAGTTTCAATGTATTTACCGTCCTTATCTTCAATCCAGATTGCCATTTGATTTGAAGACACAATATTTTCAACTTTTTTTAAATGAAATGTTACTTCTATTTTCGGGTTATGCGACGAGCCACACCCCAAGAAAAATGGCAGGAATAACAAAAACAAAAGATACTTATTTCTCATAACGTTTCGCTAACTTAAATTTAGAAGAAACAAAAATATGTTTTTTCTCAGAACACAGATTATTTGAAATCGATATTTTAATATTCGTAGATTCAAGTTACAAATGCAACAAATTAATTTAAAGATGCATAAAATAATTTAACAGGAGTCAGGAAGTTCAATTTTTCTCTTGGTCTTCTGTTTATTTTATG
>WGCT01000083.1 GCA_015493625.1 Draconibacterium sp.
ACCGAGAAATACTCGGTAGTTCGTCAAGAGGGTAAAAGACAAGTAAAAAGAGAAATAAAATTTTATAATCTTGATGCTATTATCTCGGTCGGATATAGGGTTAATTCAAAACGTGGGGTTCAATTTAGGACATGGGCAACACAATTATTAAAAGATTATTTAATAAAAGGATACGCAATTAATCAGCAAAAATTAGAAAAGCAAGCGGGACAACTTAATGAATTAAAAGAAACGATAAAAATACTTGGAAACACACTTGAATACAAAGAGTTATCAAATGACGAAAGTAAAGGACTTTTAAAAATTATATCAGATTACTCATATGCACTTGAAATATTAGACCAATATGATTATCAAACATTAAAAATTGAAAATACATCAGAAAAAGAAATTTATCGTTTAACTTATGAAGAAGCAATAAAACAGATAGAATTAGTAAAGAAAACTTATGGGAACAGTGAATTGTTCGGAAACGAAAAAGATAATTCATTTAAAAGTTCAGTATCAACCATTTATCAGACATTCGAAAGTGTTGATCTATATCCTAGCATTGAAGAAAAGCCGCAAATCTTTTGTATCTCATAGTTAAAAATCATTCATTTTCTGATGGAAACAAAAGAATAGTCGCATTCTTATTTCTGTATTTCCTTGAAAAAAACAGTTTGCTTTTTACAGAAAACGGGACAAAGAGAATAGCAGATAATGCATTAGTAGCATTAACATTAATGATTGCAGTTAGTAAACCTGACGAAAAAAATGCAATGATAAAAGTAATAGTGAACTTGATTAATAAGAATAATTAACGCCCCCGCAGGCGCGATTTTGTAAATCGGGCCTCAGCCCCTAAAACCGGCAACACAAATTTATGAAAAATAGTATAATATAATGGTTCGGTACATTTTTATAAACATCTCATAAACAGAGAATTACAAGACTCAAAGTGGTTGTCGTAATTTGCTAAAAATCAGACCTTTGCGACTTTGCGGCTTTGCGAGAAACAAAAATCTAACGAAGTATTGTTATTAATTAATGGTTTTTATTGCGTAAAGATATTTGTACATTAAAAGTACTTCCATCGGTTTTTCGGCCTACACTTCCAAGTGAGCATGCCGAATACAAAACCTGAGGATCACCATTTTTGTTGATTAGCAGCTGAGGACGTTCAAGGTTTGCCACTTTAATTGTATCTCCTGATTTAAGTATGATTTGTTTCTTCATAAAAAATGAGTTGGCAGCTCTCTTCCATTTAATACCATCCTGCGATTCAAGAATTGCCAGTCCCGGTTTACCGGCAGTAATTTTCCCGGTAAAATCCTTTAGCACAACATAGAATTTCTTTTGAGTAGGTTGATACCATACAAATGGGTCTTCTCCACTTGCAATGGTTCCGTCTTCATTTCGGATGTCAAAAACAAAGTTGTCAGTAGCAACAAATGGACCGGCAGGATTGTCGGATATTGCAACCCCATGCACTCCTCGCCAGCCGGGATTGTAAAAGTTACCTTTAAAGTAAAGCAGATATTTTCCATCGGAGGGACGTTGAACAACCGAAGGATTGACCACAATAATGTTATCGGGTTTAGGCTCTGTCCCCTCAGGTGAAGGATTTACGATATTATCGGGTTTTACTCTTGTTCGTGGTGTAAGAATTGGTTTGTCGGCTCTTTTGAAATTCCCGGCTATTAAGTCGTCGAAACTGTCAAATTCAATTACCCCGATACACTGGTTCTGCTGAACCCTGTTTCTTTTGTTTACTGTTTCACCTTTCGAACCTTTGGGCTGAACTCCCGGGTCTTTACTGCCCCCATAGTAGAGATAATATTTACCGTTAAACTTCTTTATATGCGGATTGTGAACCATCTGTGCATCCCATGCCGAGGTATCACCATCCAAAGCTCTGCCTCTGAGAACAATCTGTTGAAATTTAAAATCTCTGTCGGGATAGTTGGAAACAGCATACGCTATTTTGGAGTGTAGTACCCATGAGTTTGAAAAGGCAGGCACTGAATCGCCACACTCCCATGTAGAGTACAGCATATGATACCTGTCGTCATCTCCTTTTATCACACTTGCTCCCCAAACAAATCGGGTTGAATCGTTAAGAACCGATGGGCCTTCAAGAATATTACCAACCACCTTCGCATCTATAGGTTGGGCTTCAACCTCTATACTATTATAGCTTTTTCGAATGCAACCTTGTAAAACAGTTGCAAATAATACTACTAAATAAAGTCTCTTTTTCACAAGTATATATTGTAGTTTAATGATTAATAATAAGTTAATTATGACTCTCCCACTTCTCCCTCCATTCGCGAAGCCCCAAAGAGATTCCCATGGAAGGAGGGACAAAACAGCTTAATATACCTCCAGTGTTATCTTTATATGTTGTTGTCAATAAATTCATAGCACAAAAATACTATATTTTCTTGTTTGGTTCTGGCTTGTTCAGGTTAGGGTATATTGGATATTACAATCGTTCGTTAAAAAATCAAGTATCTGTATAAAAATCGGCTGTCCAACAAATTTTATTTCTGTTTTTTTATTCATGTTGTAACGTATTTCT
>WGCT01000084.1 GCA_015493625.1 Draconibacterium sp.
TAAAACCGCTTTTTTTTTGATGATACAAAATATGAAGTTATTCTTTAGTACGTTTTTAATATTTTTGTTTGGGGTGCAACTTCTGTTTGCACAACATTCCGAGCCAAGTGAAATGCGTGCACACCGTATTCATAAAAAAATTAAATTCGATGGCGTTCCTGATGAGCCGGAGTGGCAGCAAGCAGTACATATCAGTAATTTTACTCAACGCGACCTGAATTTTGGAGAGCCAATTACCGAGCACACCGAAACGGCAATTTTATACGACGAAAACACAATGTACATTGGAGTGTGGTGCTTTCAAAAAGATGTATCGACCATTGTTGCCAAAAATATGAATCAGGATTTTCATTACCGGAGCGACGATAATTTTCAAATTATGATAAGCCCGTACAACGATAACCGGAATGGATACCTGTTTGTGATTAATCCGAACGGTGCCCGTGCCGACATTCAGGTGTACGGAGGCGAAGATGGCAACGACGACTGGAACGGTGTTTGGGATGCAAAAACCACCCGAACCGACAAAGGCTGGTTTGCCGAAATTTATATTCCGTTTAGTACGTTACAGTTTAAAAACGACAGCATTTTACGATGGGCAATTAATTTCGAACGCGACATTGTCTCGAAAAACGAACAGTCGCTTTGGCAGGGTTGGTCGCGCGACAATTCAATTTATGCAGTTTCTAAAGCGGGGCAGCTAACCGGCATTAATAATATTGCCTATGCAAAAAAGTTCGAGTTTAAACCATACGCATTAGCCGGTTTTAGTTACAACGAAAACGATGGCAAATCGTACCCGGTTAAAGCGGGAGCAAACTTAAACATCTCGTTGTCGCCAACATTAAAATTAAACTTAACGAGTTTTACCGATTTTGCGCAAGTCGAGGCCGATCGTATTCCGGTAAACCTCTCACGTTTTGGCGTTTATTATCCCGAGAAACGTCAGTTTTTTCTCGAAGGGTACGATATGTTTAACTTCTATTTAGGCGACAGGAACAATGTTTTTTATTCGCGCCAAATTGCTGTTGAAAACGGAAAACAGGTACCCATTATTGCCGGTGCCCGGATGTTCGGGAAAGTAGGGAAAAGCAACATCGGTTTTTTAAATATTCAGGAGGGGAAAGTTGATACCATTTCATCGACAAACAATACGGTATTCCGCTATAAACACGACATTGGGAAACAGTCGTATATTGGAGGTATTTTTACAAACAAGATTAACAATGCAACCTCGAATCAGGTTTTTGGTCTCGATGCGGCCTACGAAACGTCGGAGTTTTTAAAAGACAAAAACCTTGTTGTTTCGGGGTCTTTTTCCACCAGTACCGAAAGTTTTAAAGCACAGGAAAATGCCATTACATACCGCTTGTATGTCGACTATCCCAACGATTTAATCGACAACTACATGAGTATTGCAACCATGCAAAAAGGGTTTAATCCGGAGTTGGGTTACATGCGCCGTACCGACTACGATTCGTACATTTGGAGTTTCAGGTTAACACCCCGTGTTTTCGAAAATTTTGGGGTGAAACGTCTTCTGTTAAAACCATGGGCTGTTGTATTATACAACACACATTCAACCGGCGAGATGGAGAGTTTTCATAACGAAACACGCCCACTGGGAGCAATATTTAAATCGGGTGAGCGATTCGAGTTTAACCTTATTCAAGACTTCGACCGCCTCGACCGTCCTTTCGAACTAACCGATGAAATTACAGTTCCGGTTGGGAAATATTGGATGTACAATTACGAGATTCAGCTCGAATCGTACAACGCACGCCGGGTTTGGGCTGAAATTCTTTACAACTGGGGAGGTTTTTATACCGGTTCAATACGAACATTCGAATCGGTTTTGGGTGTAAATGTAAACAAGCATTTAAATATTAATGGCGAGTATTCGCTAAACCGGGTAATTTTCACCGATGGAAAAGTTATAACCAACGAAATTGCGATGTACCTGAACTATGCTTTTACAACAAAAATCAATCTTTCGCTCTTCTCGCAATACAACGATTTAGATGAGGTAATGATTTATAATTTCAGGGTACACTGGATTCCCAAAGTGGGTTCCGATTTCTATTTCGTTTACAATATGGGATACGAAGGAAATATGAAACATATTGAGATATTAAAACCACAAACTACCGATGCAGCAATGAAACTAGTTTACCGTTTTGTATTTTAACCCAACGAAAACAAAAGATGAGGAACTACTATAAAATATTAACAAAACCGATACTTCTTGCCGGAGCACTGCTATTTATTGCCGGGGTATTTTCGTTTACAAAAATGCAGACCAACCTCTTTCCGGCAGTTCAATTTCCACGAATATCAATAATTATCGATGCCGGGCAAATCCCCATCGACCGGATGATGATAACGGTAACCCAACCCATTGAAAGTGCCGTTAAGAAAGTGAATGGCGTGCATTTGGTAAAAAGCAGTACATCGCGCGGAAGTGCAACAGTTGAAGTCTATTTTAACTGGGGACTCGATATTTATTTGCTAAAACCACAATTGGAAAGCCGTATTAACGAGATTAAAAACTTTTTGCCACCGGGAGTAAATATTTCGGCAGAAGTGATGAACCAATCGCTTTTCCCTGTTTATGGTTACACGCTCGAAAATCCGGAGAAAACCGATGTCGATTTAAAAGATATTGCCAATGTAATTGTGCGCCCCGGTTTTTCGCAAGTTGCCGGAATTGCAAATGTCGTAATTAGAGGAGGTAGAAACAAAGAGTTTGTAATTGCGCCAAATACCGATAAAATGACTGCCCTCGGAATGGTTCCGCAAGATATTATCACTGCTTTCGAAAACAGTAATTTTGTCTCTTCGGCCGGACTTTTACCCGACCACTACCGGATGTACTTAACACTGCTCGACACACGGGTGAAAGACATTGAAGAACTAAATAATACCATCGTAAAAAATAGTAACGGACGGATAATTAAAGTAAAAGACATTGCCAAAATTAAACTCGAAGAGCAACAAGAATTTGTTAAAATAAATGCCAACGGGAACAATGCCGTAATTGTAGATTTAATAAAACAGCCCGGAATAAATCTGGTCGATTTTGCCGATAATGTTGAACAAAAAGCCAAAGAAATCAGAAACCTTTTACCCGAAGGATACAAATTAATTCCCTACTACAATCAAAGCGAATTTGTAACGGGCAGTGTCGACGGAACAATGAAAACCATTTACGAAGGGTTGATATTGGCTTTTCTGGTTATCATTATTTTCCTCCGTTCGTGGCGATCGAGTTTGGTGGTGTTGCTAACAATTCCGGTAACGGTTGCCTTTTCTTTTTTGGTTCTCCATTTGGTTGGCATAACCATAAATATTATGTCGTTGGGAGCGATTGCCGCTTCGGTAGGATTAATTATCGACGATGCCATTGTTATTATTGAGCAGATTTATAAAAACCACGAAGATTACCCGAAAAAGAACAAATATGAAGTGGTGCAAATGTCAATA
Source organism: Draconibacterium sp. (assembly GCA_015493625.1). GTDB lineage: Bacteria > Bacteroidota > Bacteroidia > Bacteroidales > Prolixibacteraceae > Draconibacterium. The sequence goes on from WGCT01000084.1 coordinate 3,484, forward strand.
AAATTTCTACTGCCTGCAATGATTGCCTCGTCGTTATCAACCATTGTCATCCATTTCCCGTTTCGATTAATGAGTGGGCTGGCCGGAAGCTTCTTCCGCATTCTCTCCGACACAATGCAACTTACAATGATTGTTTCGTTTTTGGTAACCTGGTTGCTACTGCCTGTTTTTCATTTAATTATTGGCTATAAACACAAACCAAAGCCGAAAAAAGAGAAAAATGCAATTCATAGAATTTCGTGGTTAACATGGTTTTTTTATAAACCAGCTTTTTCAATTCTTTTTATTTTAGGATTGCTTTTTGCCGGATATTATGCAACAACAAAACTTGAAACCGGTTTTCTACCCGAGTTAGACGAAGGGTCGATTGTTTTAGACTATTACTCGCCACCGGGAACAAATATTGACGAAACCGACCGGCTTTGTAAAGAGATGGAGAAAGTTATTCTGGCCAATCCGAATGTACGAAGTTACTCGCGCCGAACAGGAATTAGAATGTCATTCAGGGCGCACCCTGCCAACGAAGGCGACTACTCCATTCAACTAAAAGCATCGCGAACAAAATCAACCGAAGAGGTAATTGCCGATTTACGTCACGACATTTCGGCAAAAGTACCCGTGTTAAATATTGAGTTTGGCCAGCGAATTGCCGATTTATTGGGCGACTTAATTGGGAAAGCACAACCCATTGAAGTAAAAATATTTGGCGACGATTATTCAAAACTTCAGGAAATTGCCGACCAGTGCCACACGGTTATGGACAATATTCCCGGAATTGTGGATATCGACGACGGGCTTGTTCCCGAAGGCCCTGCACTTATTTTTAAACCAAAACTCGAAAAACTGGCACGTTATAATATTCCTCTAAACAACTTCGACACGCAGTTGGCCGCCATTGTTGAAGGCGTTCCGCTAGGGCGCTCAGCAACCATTCCCACGCCCATGCCCGACCAGGCGGCAATGACCTCGGGACTGCAAATTGGCGACATTCAGGAAGGACAACAGATGCGCAGAGTAATTATGCGCTTTGTCGATTTTAAAGATAACGACCTAGATGTGCTGAAAAAGTACCCAATATTTTTACCCGATGGAACCACACGCTCTCTGTCATTTTTCTGCAATATTTTTCCTCAATCGGGCGACGTAATTCAGAGTCGCGAAGATTTAAAATCGGTAATTATTTTAACATCGCGCCTCGAAAACAAAGATTTGGGCTCGGCCATAACCGATTTAAAAACAGCATTTGCCAAAAACATAAGTCTGCCGGCAAGTTATTCTATTGAATTTGGTGGCGCATATGCTCAGCAACAGCAGTCGTTTAAAGAGTTAATGATGATTTTGGCTCTTGCAATTCTGTTCGTTTTTATGGTGTTAATGTTTCTGTTTAAAAGGTGGCGAATTGCACTGCTCATTCTGTTTGTTTCGGTACTGGGAATTGGTGGCAGTCTTATTTTCCTCTACATTTTTAATATTCCGCTAAATGTAAGCAGTTATACCGGATTAATTATGATTGTAGGTATTATTGCAGAAAATGCTATTTTTACTGTTTTTCAGTATTTTAACGATTTGAAAGTGCACGAAAAAGAGTTTGCCATAAAACATGCGGTTGCATTACGTATCAGGCCAAAACTAATGACTGCTTTAAGTGCAATTTTAGCACTAATTCCTCTTGCAATTGGAATTGGAATTGGTGCACAAATGCAGCAGGCATTGGCAGTTGCAGTAATCGGAGGTTTTATTTTCGGGCTCCCGCTTTTATTAATTGTACTGCCAACATTTTTACGAAGAATA
>WGCT01000085.1 GCA_015493625.1 Draconibacterium sp.
GTACAACACCCCTAAAATAGAATAATTCTAAAAAAGAGAACTGTTTTTAAGGGAGAAATAAGCGAGAATTTAAGATTAATTAAAAGTGATAATATTTTGTAAGGTCAACAATAATCTAGCTTTTATGATTGTAATTTCAGATTTTTGCTTCGTAAAAATAGGTATGAAAAACGTTTAACTTTTAGTTAACGAAATGCTGCAACTATTGTTACTACTCAGCAGCACAAGTAAAATTCACCCCAAGTTTGCCAGAGGGCACTCCTTCGTGGTTAATCGGAATTTATATTCAGAATTTGCAATTTTTTGTTTTGCGTTGCGTACAATATTTTCGCTTTTTACAACTTTTGTGAACGCACCTTTTTGCTTCGCACATTCCAATCCCCGGGATAAATCCCGGGGCTACCAATATTTTGCAGATCACACCTGTTTTTGTGGCGACTTTAATACACTGTGTTATAAGATTATCCTTTGCCGTTGGATTTATCTTTTCAAAATTCAACAGCTACAGATTCATAGATTTTTTGTTACTATTCGGCAGCACAAGTAAAATCTACCCCCAAATTTGCCATAGGCACTCCTTCGGAAAAAGCATGGGGTTATTGATAATAAAGACTTTAAATCTGCTGAGTAGCAACAAACTATTTATTCTTCCCAGTCATCGGTTCTAAAAGATGATGCCGGAAGTCCTTCGTTATTAAATAGTTCTCCAACTACAAAGTTCTCGAAAGCATACCGAACGGCAACCGGTTTTTCAACCATTGGCGACGAAAGTGTTATTCCTTTTCGAGTAATTATTGCTGTGGCCCGGTAAAAGTGTTTGTTTTGTCCTGCAATTTTGAAATTTGTTATCTCTTTCCCAAAAGTGGTTAGGCCATGTTTGGCGTGGTCGAATGTTAATTTTACAACGCTTCCGTCAATGGCCATCTCTTTTAATACCGGCCCCGAAAATTCAAACCCATTCATTCCGTATGTTTTTGCCAGTGCCAGGTACGCCAGTCGTTGACCGGTGGTTTTTTTGTCGGCCGGATGGATAATGTGTTCTTCGCCAATATCCATTAAACAAGCCATTCCGGTATTTTCAACAGCGGTTGAAGCATTTAATTGAGCTTCGCGTAAAAAGGCAGAGTTTAAACCGCCAACATATTCGTAAGGTGCTATTTGGCAATAGTAAAACGGGAAATCGCCAATCCCCCATTCGTTGCGCCAGTTTTCAATTAAGCCGGGCATCAGTTTTTCGTAATGTGCTGGTTCGTTGCGGTTCGATTCGCCCTGATACCAAATGGCGCCACGTATAGCATAGCCAACCATTGGTGCAATCATAGCATTAAAAAGTACGGTGGGTGTTTGTGGCGAGAAATCATTTTTTGTATTTTCATCGGGTAATTTTACCCAGTCGAATTTTTTTAAGCCTGTGTCGCTCATCCAGGGTTCAATGCGTGTGCCACCCCAGTTCGACGAAATTAACCCCACCGGAACACCCAGTGTTTTTTGCATCATTCTCCCAAAGTAATAGGCAGCTGCACTAAATTCGCTTACTGTTGCCGGAGTGCATTCTTGCCACTCTCCCGTAAAATTGTTACGCCGTTCGAGGCTTTTTTCGCGTTTTACCGTAATTAATCTTATCGAACTGTTTTTTGACGTGGCAATGGCCTCGTTCGACCCTAAGACCGGTTGATTATCGTAACCGCTCATTGTCATTTGCATGTTCGATTGCCCCGAGCAAACCCATACTTCTCCAATTAAAACATTCGATAAAGTTAATGCTGAACCATCGGAAATGGTGATAGAAAATGGCCCGCCTGCTACCGGAGTTTTTATTTTAAGTTTCCAGTTCCCATCGGCATCGGCCTTTGTCGAATAGCTTTTTTTGTTCCACGATGTGGTAACTTTTACTGTTTTTTTTGCTTTGGCTGTTCCCCAAATGGCAGCATTGGTTTGTTGTTGCAAGACCATGTTACTACCAAAAATAGCCGGAAGTTTTACTTCGGCATTGGTATTTATTGCAAATAAAAACAGCTGTCTCTTATA
>WGCT01000086.1 GCA_015493625.1 Draconibacterium sp.
CGCTGTAACTATTTGAAAGCGTTACAAATAAGACTTTTGTTCACTTTGTTTTGCGTATTGTTTTTAATAAAACGAGTTCAACAAAGTGAAGAATAATGGATTGCGTTTTTATACAGTAAACTTATGTTTATTTGAGATTTTTGTTTTGTGTTTTTTTTGCTATTTAATCAAAAGAATTCGTCGAAATTTTGCCTCGGGGGTATATATAATCTCCTCTGAATTTCAGGGGAGATGTCATCCATCAGCCGACGGATGACAGAAGGGTGAAAAAAAGAAAATCAGATTCTAATGTTTTATTACTTTTGCTGATAAATATTTTAACGTGGAAAAGAAGAGCAGGCGGACTTTTATAAAATTTGGAATTGCAGGAGTTGTCTCTTTGCTAATTGTTGTATGGAATAAATTTACGCTTCGCCATATAAACCAATTAAAACAGGTTCGTAAAGTTTTTCCTATTCCGAAAAATCGGCTGGTTACTTTTTATCGGAATTTTATTGTCGTAAAACGCGATAAAATAACTGTATTTTCATCGCATTGTACTCATTTGGGATGCGAGATTAACAGGCTGGAAAATAATAAGTTAGTTTGTCCATGCCACGGTTCTGAGTTCGATTTAGATGGGAATGCAGTAAAGGGGCCTGCGTATAAAAGGCTTAAAAAAATACCTTCACAAATTATTTCCAACGGTTCGGAAATAGAGATAAATTTATAAAATGAGACTGAAGTGGAGAAATACAACTTTTGGCACGCTTTCCATTGCGCTGTTTGTATTTGTAGTTGTATCGGGAGTTTTACTTATTTTTCCATTTAAAGTTGCTACGCCCTATTCGAGTATAACAAAAATGCTCCTCGAAAACCCGTGGTTGTCGTTGCTCCGCAATTTCCATTTTTGGAGTTCTCAGTTATTTCTTGTTTCCGTTCTTATTCATATTTTCGACCACTATCAGAAAAAGAAAGTTGGGTTTAAAACAGGGGTAGGTTTGCGGCTTGCACTAGGTGTTTTTATTATTTTTCTGGCTATGCTTTCCGGGTTTTTGTTAAAGGGAGATGCCGACAGTTTACAAGCCCGCCTGATTTTAGAGACTCTTTTAAAACGAATTCCAATTATTGGCGAATCGTTGGCATATACGTTTTTGGGGAGTGCAGGAAGTTTCCTGTTTATCTACATTCATCATATTGTTACGTTAACTGTTTTTATTGCATATATAATTGTTGAACACAGCCGTAAATTTAAACCCTCGGGAACCGACATTTTAATCTCGTTTTTTTCCGTTCTTTTTTTTAGCTTCTTATTTTCTGCTCCATTACACGACAATTTTAACCCCTCGGTAAAAGGTCCCTGGTATTTTGTCGGGTTTCAGGAAATACTGCACTGGTTGAGCCATCCCGACTGGTCGCTGTTGATAGTTGCAATAATGCTTGCGCTTTTTTTTATGGTGAATACAGGTACCCGGAGGTTTTCTTTTATTGGGAAAAGAGCATTGCTTGTTTTTACCGGGTTTTATATTCTTCTTACAATAACAGGGCTCTTTTTTAGAGGAGAGCGGTGGAAATTGGTTGTGCCCGGGCAACCCGGTTACGGTTACAGTGTTTTAAATAATTTTAAAACATCGGCGGTAAACTTTTTTCCTGAGTTTGAAAAAGAAACAGTTGCCGGTTCTGCGGTAATTCAAGGCAGAAAAGAGAGTTGTCTTTTATGTCATACAGGAACTCACGGATTTGTTGACTCGCACAAGCCCGAATCGATAGGTTGCTTTTCGTGCCACCTTGGAAATCCGTTTGCCACCTCAAAAACAGGAGCACACCACGGAATGATTTTAGTGCCTGGAAATATTGCAACAGCAAAACAAACTTGCGGAACGGCACAATGTCACCCCGATATTACCAACCGTATTCATACCGGATTAATGACGACTTTAAGCGGAATGATTGGGGTTGACAGAACGGTTTTTGGCGAGCAGGAAGATTTTGATATCCATGCACACGTCAATAATCTGGGCAACTCGGCAGCCGACGAACATTTGCGAAATTTATGTGTAGGTTGTCATCTCGGAAACAGTAAAAACGTGCCGGGCACAGTTACCGAAGAGAGTCGGGGGGGAGGGTGTCTGGCATGCCATTTAAATTACAGCTCCGAAGCTGCCGATTTGTTAAAAGCAAAATATCCGGAAAAGATGCAGTTGCACCCTGCGGTGAGTTTACAGGTTACTAACAATCACTGTTTTGGCTGCCACAGTCGATCGGGGCGAATATCGACCAATTACGAGGGGTGGCACGAAACGCAACTGAAACCCGAAAAAATGCCTGAGAATAATAATTACCGGCTTGTGGAAGGATTTCGCGTTTTTAAAAAAGTATCCGACGATATTCATCACGAATTGGGATTGGAGTGTATCGATTGCCACAACTCGTACGAGTTAATGGGCGATGGGAATTTCTACTCGCACGAAGAACAACAGCAAGATGTACGGTGTAGCGACTGCCATTTTCGGGGAAAACCAAAACTTACCAATGCCACCAATTTGGATGATGAGTCGGCACTAATTGCAGCACTGCGTTTTGGTTCTGTTTCGAATAAAAAGGTTTTAACTACTCAGAAGTACGGTCGCCCGTTAATTAATACTTTTTACGAAAACGATACCGCCTTTTTTATTACAAAAAACAGCGGCAAAAAGTTTGCTTTAAAACCGCAGTCGAGAGTTTGTGCCCGCGATAAAGCACACGCTAATCTTGCATGTTCGAGCTGCCACACAGCGTGGGCTCCCAGTTGTATTGGTTGCCACAATTCGTACGACAAAAACGAACCGGCATTTAATATGCTCACAAATAAAGCGGTAACCGGTGGGTGGGTGGAGTTTTCGGGGGATTATAATGCAACACTTCCTGCATTGGGCGTTAGAAAAAACGGTACAAAAGACGAAGTAATTCCCGTAATTCCGGGAATGATTTTAACCATCGATAAAGCGTCGTTTACAAAGCAAAAACACGACTCGCTTATTTTTAGGCGGTTGTTTGCTCCGGCAGCACCACACACTACTGCTGCAAAGGGACGAAGTTGTAAGAGTTGCCATAACAACCCTGTGGCACTTGGTTTTGGCGAGGGAGAACTAACTTTTAAAATTACAGGAAACAGGGGTGTTTGGAAATTCCGGGCAATGTTCGAAAACGATGTTCACGATAACTTGCCCGCCGACGCATGGACAGGATTTCTAAAAAATCGTACAGGAATGGTAGCCACCCGAAACGATGTTTTTCCGTTCGACATTAAAACACAGCAGAAAATACTAACAGTGGGAGCGTGTTTAACCTGCCACAACGACGACTCGAAAATAATGGTAAATTCGCTGTCCGATTTCGATCGTGCTTTTGCAAAAAGAAGCAGCAAATGCGTTGTGCCCGGGTGGGGTAATGAAGAGTAAATTAATATTTAATTGTTACATCTGCCGATGAAATGTTTTCTCCTGCAAAAATTCCAAGTCCGTTCTTTACATTCGAATAAATAATTACCGGCTCTGAATATATATCGTCTTGCAATTGCATTCTTTTTGCATAACTCGAACAGAAATTATAGGCATCTTTCGAAAGCGTATGAAGTTCGATATGCAGTTTGCTTTTATCGAGCATGTAAATATTCCCTTTCTCTAATTTGCTTAAATCCTGATTGCTGAACAGATAGTCAACATCGCTGTACATAGTTGCTGTGCCTGTAATTTTCTTCTTTTTAGATTGAAAAGTTGCATCGTTAAAAAGCAACGAATTGTTTATATACAACTGATGGCCGGGTAACTCTCCACTAAGAATTTCGGCATATTGCCAGGTATAAAATTCGCGTATGTTGTTTGTTGTATCGAGTTTTAGAACCGGAGCTGCAGCACTAATGTAATAATAGTTATTGCCCGGAGGGTCGTTAAATTCAATTTCGAAATAGAAACGTAAAGAAAAAGTGGTGTCTTCTTCGTTAATCCACTTTAGCCAAATGGCCGTATCGGAAACAATCTCGACTTTTTCCGGCAGTTCCGATTGTGAAGATATTTTCTGTTGAATATCTTTTTCGGTAGTTTCTGCAACAATTTTGTAAACTATTCCGGGAACGGGAGTTGTATTCGAAACAAATTTTCCAATACTGTCAGCGGGCGTTTTTATATAAGTTAGTTCTTCAATAAACGCATTGTTTTCGAATAGCGACACTTTCGCTTCTTTCAGCTCAATAACTTTCTGTTTTTTTTGCGGGTGCATACTTTTGGTTACAGTAACACTAAGTTTTTCCTGGCCGGTAAACAGCGAGTTTACAACAATGAGGTTTGCAACACTATTGGTTTTAATAATAAATTCTTTGTCGCACGAAACAAAAATAGTTGCTGCAACAAGCAGTGCTATTCCTAATTTTGTAACTATTTTGCTATTCCGTTTCATTGTTGTTTGTTAAAATTTTATTCTATAACTAATTGTTGGCATAATTGGGAAAAGTGTACGCTGATAATAATTTGTTTCCAATTCTCCGGTTTCAGCATTAAGCTCGTCAGTTGAATAGTAGAACGACGGATTCATTTTATTATAAACATTTGTTGCACCAAAAGTCAGCTCCCACTCTCCCCACTTTTTAATTTTGCGGTAGGTGGCAGTTAAATCCAACCGATGATAATTGGGCAAGCGATAATTATTTCGTTCAGTTGCATTCGTAACTAATCCGTTTCCTGTTTGAGTACTATATCCAATATTGGGCGAAGGGAATTGCCGGTTGTCCTGAACGCTCGGGTTTTTATAAATTGGAGTTATGTACCTACTGGTGGGTACGGTTACAGCATTTCCAGTGTAAAAAATCCAGACGCCGCTAATTGTCCACTTTTTATTTATTCTGTATTTTCCCACGAGCGAAATATCGTGTCGACGATCGTAACGAAACGGAAATGTTTCGCCATTATTTATTTCGTTAAACTGGCGAAATGCCCACGATAATGTATATCCGGCAAATCCGGTAAATTTGCCTCTTGTTTTTCTGAAAAACAGTTCGGCTCCATAGGCCTTGCCAACGCCGGCAGTAATTTTTTCTTCCCATCCGGCAGCATCGAGTAAAAAGCTGGCACCGTCTTTATATTCAATTACATGATTCATGTGTTTGAAATAACCTTCCATTTCAAATAGGTACATTTTCGATAAAGCGGTTGAGAATCCCAATGAAAACTGTTGCGATTTTTGAGGTTTTATTTTTTTTGTTACCGGCACCCACAAATCCGACGACTGCGTAATTCCCGATTGTGTAAGTAAATGCATGTACTGGGTCATAAC
>WGCT01000087.1 GCA_015493625.1 Draconibacterium sp.
TAAAAAGAATCAATACATAGAATATGAGCAAGTAATAGAACGAGGATGTGGTATTGACATTCATAAAATGGTACTTGTAGCCACTATCCGAGGAATCGGGCTTAAGGAAGAGACCCGGACATTTAGCGGATTTACGGAATCAATAGAAGAATTGAGAGATTGGTTAAAAGAAAACCGAATTACCCATATTGCCATGGAAAGCACAGGCGTTTATTGGAAACCTGTGTACAATATTCTTGAATCAGATTTTGAGATTTTATTAGTGAATGCACGTCACATAAAAAATGTGCCAGGTCATAAGACAGATAAAAAAGATAGTAAGTGGATAACCAAATTACTTTTAAGTGGGCTGCTAAAAGGAAGTTTTATTCCACCAAAACCCATCCGAGAACTACGAGATCTGACACGCTACAAACGAAAAGTAATAGAACAAATCTCATCAGAAAAAAACAGGATACATAAATTATTGGAAGATGCTAATATCAAACTGTCAAGTGTTGTAAGTAACCTAAGTGGAGCAACAGCCACTAAGATTATTGATGCAATGATCGATGGTGAAGAAAATATTGCTGAGTTATTAAAGTTTCGTCATGGGAAAATGCAGTCTTCGGTAGAAGATTTAGCATCTTCTCTAAAAGGGAATTTGACAGACCATCACCGTTTTATGTTACAAACAGTAAAAGAGTCTGTCAAAAACAAAGAACAAATTATTCAAAAGCTCGATGAGCAGATAGACAAACAATTAAAAGAAAATGAATTGGCACTTGATGCAGAATTGCTGGCTACCATTCCCGGAGTAGGTAAAGATGGCGCAGCTTACATTATAGCAGAAGTAGGGAATAATATGGATCAATTCCCTAGTGAACAACATTTGGCATCTTGGGCAGGTATGTCTCCGGGAAGTAACGAGTCGGCAGGTAAAAAAAAAGCACACGAATCACCCATGGTGATAAATACCTAAAAGTATTATTGGTACAATGTGCATGGGCTGCAACGAGAACGAAAGGAACATATTTAAGAAGCAAATACGATAGTCTGGTAGGAAGAAGAGGTAAAAAAAGAGCGTTAATAGCAGTAGGACATAAGATCCTTGTCGCCGCCTATTTTATCCTAAAAGACAAAGTAGCTTATAAAGAACTTGGGGCAGAATATTTACAAGAATTAAAAAAAGGGAAACAAATTAAACGTCATCTGCAACTCTTAAAAGAACTTGGAGTTGACATAGAAATAAAAGAAGTTGCATAAAGGTCGATTTTTACTGGAGGTTGAAATATCCATAATTAGATATGGAAACCCCGTAGATGAAACTGACTTCAAACGCTAAGTACACAGGACTATTGCCATAGAGCATGAACATGAAAATTTAATCTCTTAGCGTTGTCAACTTACTTTAAAAAAAAGAAAAAGATATGAATACCAAAAAAATATAAACACATGAAAAAATTATCGCTTGTAATTTGTGTGTGGAACGAAGAGTTGAACATTAAACCTTTGTCGGAACAAATAAAAACAGCACTGTCTGATATTGATTATGAGGCTATTTTTGTTGACGATGGTTCGACCGACAATACCCGTAAAGAGATACGGAAAATAAACGACGACCGTTTTTTGCTTGTGGAGTTAAAACGAAATTATGGGCAGAGTTCAGCTTTGCAGGCTGGTATCGACCAGGCAGAGGGAGAATTTGTAGTGCTGCTCGACGGCGACCTTCAAAACGATCCGGCCGATGTACCAATGATGCTGAAAATGATAGAGGAGGAAGAGTGGGACATGGTTGCAGGTGTACGTGCCAACCGGAAAGATGGTATGTTTTTACGTAAAGTGCCTTCTAAAATTGCCAATTATATGATTCGTGAGGCCACCGGAATTCATATGAAAGATTTGGGTTGTACATTGAAAATATTTACCCGCGACACCATAAAAAGTATTCATATTTACGGCGAGCTGCACCGTTATATTCCGGCACTAATAACACTTGAAGGAGCTACACGTATTACGCAAGTCGATGTTAATCACAGGGCACGCGAATTTGGCGACTCGAAATACAACTTAAGCCGGACAACCCGCGTTATGAGCGATTTAATTTTAATGGTTTTCTTTAAAAAATATTTACAACGTCCTATGCATTTCTTCGGAACAATTGGGCTGATTACCTTTGGAATTGGAGTTTTAATTAATATGTATCTGCTTATATTAAAGATTATTGGGCACGATATTTGGGGGAAACCACTTTTAATGTTAGGTATATTAATGGTTTTGGGCGGAATACAATTTATTACTACCGGAATTATTGCAGAGTTGCAAATGCGTACCTATTTCGAATCTCAAAATAAAAAACCTTACCGTGTAAAACGGGTTGTGGTTGCAAAAGAAAATTGAGTTTTTTTGTGTGTTTTTGTAACCTGTTGTTGGTTTATTTTTTAATTTAAAAACAGTTGTTATGTTTAAATCGCTTCTCATTATCGTCATTTTTTCTTTTGCTCTCACTCTTCATCTAAATGCACAACCGCGTATTATTTACGGACATGTTTCGGTGTTCGATTCAATTCCAGTAATTGGAGCAAAAATTATTGTTAAAAGTACGAAACATAGTACTGTAACCGATTCGTTGGGGAATTTTTGGGTAAAATGCGAAGCTGTAGATAAATTAAAAGCTAAAGTTGACGGTTTCTCTGATAATACCATAAAGGTGTCGGCTGACGATAAAGTAATTCATTTTAAAATGAAAATGAAAAGTGGAACAAAGAATTACGAACATGCATTGGAACATGTAAATACCGCGTATATCGACCGATTAAACAAAATTGTAAATAATGAGGAGACGGATTTTTCGAACTACAGTACTATTTACGATTTAATTGTTGGGCGACTTGCCGGAGTAAGAATAGAGAACGGCCAATTTTTAATGCGAGGAACACGGTCGATAACCGGAAGCAACGCAGCATTAATTGTTCTCGATGGTGTGCCTGTGAGTTATGGGGCACTCTCATCAATTCCTCCAAGCAATGTTGAAAGTGTTGCAGCATTGGCCGGCACCAAAGCTGCCATATTTGGCTCGGATGGAGCAAACGGTGTAATAGCAATTAAAACCAAGAAGATTGGGAACTAAAAACGTTCTTACGTTGTATTGCAAATTAAATTGACCGGAAATTGTAAATTCCTTTTAACTTTTCTTTAAATCGCCCCTCAAATTAAGTTGTTTGAAATGAAACAGCATAAAATGCACTATTTTTGGTTCAATATAACAAAAGTGAAAAATTTAAAAACAAAGCAATGAATATTAGTGCATTACAAAAAGAGAGGGCAAAATATCAGCCAAAACTTCCAAAATCGTTAAAAGGAATAGGGAAACTTGTTGAGGGCGAAAAAACTCAATCGGTTGCCGACCAAGATGAGATTAAAAAGCTTTTCCCAAATACCTATGGTATGCCGCTTGTCTCTTTCGAAGAGGGAACAGTGGCCGCCAACAGAGCACCGATAAATGTGGGCGTTATATTGTCGGGCGGACAGGCACCCGGAGGGCACAACGTTATCTCGGGGATTTTTGATGGTATTAAAAATATAAATCCGAAAAGTAGATTGTATGGTTTTTTAGGTGGCCCTGAAGGATTAATCGAACATAAATATATTGAACTAACTGCCGAAATTATCGACGATTACCGGAATACCGGTGGTTTCGATATTATTGGCTCGGGACGTACAAAACTGGAAGAGGAGTGGCAATTCGATAAAGCCCTTGAGATTGCAAAAGACTTAGACCTTACATCGTTGGTAATTATTGGTGGCGACGATTCGAACACAAACGCCTGTGTATTAGCAGAATACTATGCCGGTAAAAAATCGGGGATGCAAGTTATTGGTTGCCCGAAAACAATTGATGGTGACCTGAAAAACGAAATGATTGAGGCATCGTTTGGTTTCGATACGGCTACAAAAGTGTATTCCGAACTGATTGGTAATATACAGCGCGATTCAAATTCAGCAAAAAAATACTGGCACTTTATAAAACTGATGGGACGATCGGCTTCGCACATTGGTTTAGAATGTGCTTTAAAAACCCAACCAAATATTACACTTATTTCCGAAGAGGTTGAAAAGAAAAAGCAAACATTAAGCGATGTTGTTAACTATATGGCCGGTATTATTGCAAAACGTGCCGAAAATGGCGATAGTTTTGGAGTGGCGCTAATTCCTGAAGGTTTAGTTGAGTTTATTCCTGAAATGAAGAAATTAATTGCTGAATTGAATGACCTTTTAGCCGAGGGAACAAAAACCGAAAGGGAGTTTAAACATTTAAAGAAAAGCCACCGAATTACTTGGGTTGCCGAAATGATTTCTCCGGAGTCGGCAAAAGTATTGTTGTCGATACCATCGAGAATTGCAAGTCAGTTGATGCTCGATCGTGACCCACACGGAAATGTTCAGGTTTCGTTAATTGAAACAGAAAAACTTTTGGGCGAGATGGTAGGTAAAAAATTAGAAGAGATGAAGTCTGAGGGAAAATACGTAAGTAATTTTGGTATTCAGTACCACTTTTTTGGTTATGAAGGGCGTTGTGCAGCACCATCGAATTTCGATGCCGACTATTGTTATACATTGGGCTTTGCTGCATCGGCTTTGGTCTCGGAAGGAAAAACAGGTTACATGTCGTCGGTGCGCAATTTAACGGCTCCTGCCGATGAGTGGATTGCCGGAGGTGTTCCAACAACGATGATGATGAATATGGAAAAACGCCATGGACATATGAAACCCGTTATTCAGAAAGCGTTGGTTGATTTAGAGGGGGCACCATATAAATACTTTAAATCGAAAAGAGGAGAGTGGGCATACAATACAAACTTTATATATCCCGGGCCAATTCAATATTTTGGTCCTTCCGACGTTTGCGATGTTACCACCGAAACATTAAAGTTGGAGCAAGAATAAATTTACAGACACTCAATTTCTTTTAGTTTTAAGAGATACTTATTGAAGTTATTTAAAATCAAATCTGTGGACAATCCCGACATATATATATGTCGGGATTGTTTCTTTGAAAAACTGGCTCACTTCATAATTCGGGTTGGTTCAATATTTAGGATCTATTCATTCTATGTTTCGGATATTTTAAAAGCTCAGCAGACCCTACTTAAACAACAACCCGAAAATTGAATTGACCCGAAAAACTCCTTCGCTGACTATTGGACTTCTGCTGTTTTTTACCATAGCTTTGGTTTGCTGCAAAGCTACGTCAATTAAAGGATACAGAAGTTTCGAACAGCCAATTTGTCTATTAGGCCCCAAAAGTGTAAAAGAGAGGAAGAACGTTTTTTTCAGCAGCCTTTAAATTGCAACATTTGTTTTTTCCTTTTCAGAACGTGCAATTGTAACCGCGGCACAGCTGTCGCTCCAAACATTTACCGATGTTCGCGTCATATCTAAAAGCAGATCGACGGCAAGAATTAAGCCGATTCCTTCAAGCGGTAATCCGGCAGCCGATAGAATAATAGTAAGCATAACCAATCCTGCCATGGGTATTCCGGCTGCACCAATCGATGCCAGAAGAGCCGTAACAACAACAAGAATTTGTTGTGAGAATGTAAAATCGACACCATAAACCTGAGCAATAAAAATAGCTGCAACACATTCGTAAAGGGCTGTTCCATCCATATTTATTGTGGCGCCAAGCGGAAGCGTAAAACTTGTTATCGGGTTCGAAACGCCACTTTTATGTTCTACAGCTTCCATTGTTAACGGTAGTGTTGCACTCGACGATGCAGTTGAAAATGCGGTAAGCAAGGGGGTAACCATATTTCGCATATGTGCATAAGGCTTTACTTTGGCAACAAAGCGAAGGATAAGTGGAAGTGTGATAAATGCATGAATGCCGAGAGCTAGAAAAACAGTAATCATATAAATGGCCATGCTGCCTGCCAAATTTGTTAACTGATGGGCATTTTTACTCACTTCGTGGCTAACAATTCCGAAAATACCAAGTGGCGTAAATTTTATAATAAACATGGTCATTTTCATCATCACTTCAAAAACGGCTTCGAAAAAGGTGGTGAGTGTCTCTTTGTATTTCCCTTTTACCTGAGTAATAAAAACGCCAAAAATAATAGCAAAGAAGATAACCGGAAGAATATCGCCTTTTGCCATCGCGTCAAAAATATTTGATGGAACAATTCGCATTAATATATCGTTTACCGAGCTTGTGTTTTTTGCAATTTCTGTCACATTCTCTGTAAACCCCATCTCAATTCCAACTCCCGGTTTAATAATGTTTACCATTAACAGTCCGGTTAAAATTGCCAATATACTGGTCGAAATATAATAAATCATTGTTTTTGCTCCCATCCGGCCAAGATTGTTTCCTCCACCCATACTTGTTACTCCCGAAATAATTGAGCTTAGAATTAACGGAACAATGACCATCTTTAAGGAAGTTAAAAATATTTCGCCCATCCAGGTAACGTATTTTACGCCCTGTGGAACAAAATATCCAAAAAGTACCGCCAAAATTAATGCGATTAATATTTGCCAGTGAAGTTTGATTTTTAAAATTTTCACAATATTGGTTTTAATAAGATTTAACAGATTGCTAATTTATCTTTTTTTACAGAGAAGGCAAATAAAACTCTTTCTCTGTCTCCTTTTTACTAAGATTGAAAATCTGATATTTTGTATATTATGCTGATAATTTATAACTTATGCCTCTTTAAACCTTAAAACGAAAAATATGAAAAAATTAGTTGCTGAATTTATTGGAACTCTGTGGTTGGTTCTTGGTGGTTGTGGAAGTGCTGTTTTAGCAGCAGGATTTCCCGAGTTAGGTATTGGTTTTGTTGGTGTAGCTCTTGCATTCGGATTAACAGTAGTTACTATGGCGTATGCAATTGGCCACATTTCGGGTTGTCATCTTAATCCAGCCGTTTCTGTTGGCTTGTGGATAGGGGGAAGGTTCGATGGAAAAGATCTTATTCCGTATATTATTGCTCAGGTTTTAGGCGGAATTGCAGGTGCCGGAATTTTGTATTTGATTGTTATTGGCCAAGATGGTTTTACATCGATTGGTAGTTTTGCTGCAAACGGATATGGAGCACATTCGCCGGGCGGTTTTGGTTTGCTCTCGGCACTGGTAACCGAAATTGTAATGACTTTTATGTTTCTTATTGTTATTTTGGGAGCCACACACTCGAAAGCCCCTAAGTATTTAGGCGGATTGGCAATTGGTTTAAGTTTAACACTAATTCATTTAATAAGTATTCCGGTAACAAATACATCGGTAAATCCTGCACGGAGTACAAGTCAGGCACTATTTGTTGGCGACTGGGCTCTTGGTCAGTTGTGGCTGTTTTGGGTAGCTCCAATTATTGGTGCTATTTTGGCCGGAGTTGTTTATAAATATCTCTCCCCCGAAACAAGTGAGGAGTAAGTACAGGTAGTTTAGTTTATAGCTGAAAAATGTCGTGCAAAGTTTAGTTTAGCACGACATTTTTTTTATATGAATTAAAAAGAGTTTATGGCAGTTTAATTCTTGTTCCCGAACTATCTTTATTACTTTTGCGCAATCTTTTGGTAGTGGTTTTGTAAGTGTTGAATAATCAGCTTGTTATGCTTATTTCGCGTGTTCTGTTGGTTGCTTAAGCAAAGAAATAGATTCAATCGGAATAGTATCATTTTTAGATATCAATTATTA
>WGCT01000088.1 GCA_015493625.1 Draconibacterium sp.
AAAAAAAAAAAATAAATACCTGAACTTTTATATTAAAAATAATACCAAATCTATTGAAAAAAAATTAATTGTGAACAATGGTTCCTATACTCTCGCCGTTTATAACTTTCTCTAAATTACCTTTTTCATCCATATTAAATACTAAAATAGGCAAATTGTTTTCTTTACAAAGCGTAGTTGCCGTTAAATCCATTATTTTAAGATTCCTGTTGTAAATCTCATCAAAACTTATCTTTTCGAACTTTGTTGCATTCGAATCTTTTTCCGGATCGGCAGAATATATTCCGTCAACACGAGTTCCTTTCAGCATAATTTCGGCTTCAATCTCTATTCCACGCAAAGCACTTGCAGTGTCGGTTGTAAAATAGGGGTTGCCGGTGCCTCCCGAAATAATTACAACCTCACCACCAACAAGTGCTTCAATTGCTTTGTCTTTCGAATAGAACTCGCCTACCGGCTCCATTCGAATAGATGTAAACACTTTGGTTTTTGTTCCTGCCGCCTGTAAAGCCGAATTAAGAGCAAGGCTGTTTATTACTGTCGCAAGCATCCCCATTTGATCGCCTTTTACACGGTCGAAACCTTTTGTTGCACCACTTAGTCCCCGAAAGATATTTCCGCCACCAATAACAATTCCTACTTGAACGCCTTTGGCAACAAGTTCGGTTATTTGTTCTGCATATTCGGTTAAACGGTTTGTATCAATTCCATAATTCTGTTCTCCCATCAGCGACTCGCCGCTCAATTTTAAAAGTATTCGTTTATATTTCACCATAAATTTTAGTTTATTATTACTATACTCAAACCCAATAGATTTCCGTCTCAATGTTCATCGAAGAGCACAGTGCAAACTGTTATAACTCAGTTTTTTTGTTTCGATATAAGCAAAATAACTTCGACTAATCCTGAAACATATCGGGACGAAAAGCTATATGAATTAAGAATACAAAGATAAGACAGTTTTTACAAAAAAAGAGCTACCCGAATGAACGGATAGCTCTAAACTATTTTTTACCTGTTACAATTATACATTCAATGTATAACGTTCGAACGCTGTAACTGTAAGTTCGTTGTCGTTTTGCTTCAAGAAATCTTTAATTGAGATTTTTCCATCTTTCACATAAGTTTGATTAAGAAGTGTAACTTCTTTATACCACTTATTAATTGAGCCCTGTGCAATTTTATCTAACATTGCTTCAGGTTTTCCCTCCTGACGGTATTTCTCTTTTGCAATTTCAATCTCTTTATCAATGGTTTCCTGCGGAATTGCATCTTTATCGATAGCAATTGGAGCCATTGCTGCAACCTGCATTGCAACATCTTTTGCAACTGTTGCATCAACATCCTCTTTATTAAAACCAACTAAAGTAGCGAGTTTATTTCCGGGGTGAATGTAAGCAGTTACTTGCTCGGCTTCAACAACTTTATAAAAAGGAAGATCTAATTTTTCACCAATAACGCCAGTTTCCTGACTTACCAGTGCTTCAATCGAAGTTCCGTCTAACTCAGTTGTTTTTAATGCTTCTAACGATTCAACTTTCCCGTTGATAGCAGCAGTTAAAATGCGATCGGCAAATGCAACAAAATTATCGTTTTTAGCAACAAAATCAGTTTCGCAGTTCAAAACTACCATTGCACCAAACTTGTTATCTTCGGTAACTTTTGCTAAAACTACACCTTCAGAAGCTTCTCTGTCGGCACGTTTATTTGCAATAAGTTTTCCTTTTTCGCGGATTATTTCAAGAGCTCTGTCGAAGTCTCCTTCAGCGTCTTTCAGGGCATTTTTACAATCCATCATCCCTGCACCTGTTGCTTTACGCAGCTTAACTACGTCGGCTGTTTTAAAAGACATAATGAAATCTCGTTTTAAATGGTTTATTTAACCGTTTCTAATTATTTTTCTTCTGATTTAGGTTCTGCTTCTTTTGCTTCTTTTGCCTTAGCTTCTTTTGCAGCTTCAGCATCTGCTTTAGCTTGTTTTTTAGCTTTTCGGCTTGCAGCAGCATCTGCTTCCTCCTTATCTTTCTCGAATTTGCGTTCGTTCAATCCTTCGGCAATTGCATCGGTCATTATACCTACAATTAATTTAATCGATTGAGAAGCATCGTCGTTTGCAGGAATAACAAAATCAATATCTTCGGGATTTGAGTTTGTGTCAACCATTGCAAATACGGGAATTCCGAGGCGTTTTGCTTCGCGAACAGCAATTTTTTCTTTCAATACGTCAACTACAAAAAGTGCAGCAGGTAAACGGGTTAAGTCTGAGATACTTCCCAGAATCTTCTCAAGTTTAGCACGTTGTCTTGTAATTTGCAGTCTTTCACGTTTCGAAAGGTTGGTCCAACTTGGGTCGTTTGCCATTTTGTCGATGGCAATCATTTTTTTAACTGCTTTGCGAATTGTTGGAAAGTTTGTAAGCATTCCTCCGGGCCAGCGCTCAGTAACGTATGGCATTCCAACGTTTTTCACTAAGTCTGAGACCAAATCTTTTGCTTGTTTTTTGGTGGCAACAAATAAAATTCTGCGGCCTGATTTTGCAATTTGTTTAATTGCAGCAGCGGCCTCATCAATTTTAACAATTGTTTTTTGGAGGTCGATAATGTGGATTCCGTTTTTCTCCATAAAAACGTATGGTTCCATATTTGGATTCCACTTCCTTTTCAGGTGTCCAAAATGTACACCTGCATCTAATAATTCCTGAAAATTTGTTCTTGGCATCTGTTTACTTTTTTTATGTTCCTAAAAGCAACCATTGAGTAGTCCCGATTTTACATCGGGAGTCACAATCGTTTTAGATCCATATAATTTAAAAATAATATTAACGTTTTGAGAATTGGAAACGTTTCCTGGCTTTTGGTTGTCCTGGTTTTTTCCGTTCCACTTCGCGAGGGTCTCTGGTTAAAAAGCCAGCTGCTTTTAACTGCGACCTTGATTCAGAATCGATATCAACCAATGCACGAGAGATTGCCAAGCGTAAAGCTTCGGCCTGACCTTTTGGTCCCCCTCCGTTAAGGTTTACTTTAATATCGTAATTTTCTTGTACCTCGAGTAGGTTTAATGGCTGCAAAACAATGTATTGCAGAGTAGTTGCAGGAAAATAATCTTTTAGTTCCCTTTTGTTTACAGTAATATTGCCTTTGCCTTCGCTTACGTAAATGCGAGCTACTGCTGATTTCCTACGTCCTATTGTGTTTACTATTTCCATCGTATTTATTTAAGAGTATCTAAATCAACAACTTTAGGTTTTTGAGCCTCATATTTGTGCTCAGCACCAATTACTACATGCAGGTTTGTATAAAGTTTCCTGCCCAATCTATTTTTGGGAAGCATACCTTTTACTGCTTTTTCTACTAAACGCTCCGGATATTTTGCTAAAATATCGATTGGCGTTTGTTTACGCTGACCTCCCGGGTATCCTGTATGACGAATGTAAATTTTATCGCTCATTTTTTTACCGGTAAGTACAACTTTCTCTGCATTGATAACGATAACATTATCACCACAATCGACATGCGGCGTATACGATGCTTTGTATTTTCCTCTGAGGATTTTTGCAACTTTACTCGCCATTCGCCCCAACACAAGACCCTCAGCATCAACTACAACCCACTCTTTGTTTGTTGTAGCTTTATTTGCCGAAACTGTTTTATAACTAAGTGTATCCACTTTTTTAATTTTTATTTGTATTAACACTTGTGATTATCTATGAGAAATAATTTTTATCGCAACGGAATACTATTAATAAAAACCTTTACTCGAAGAAAATCAACTATTTACACTCCTTATTTCTAAGGATAATAATCGGGACTGCAA
>WGCT01000089.1 GCA_015493625.1 Draconibacterium sp.
ACATTATGAATCTTCATCAAAACACAATTGAAAATATTATTTCTAAAGGACAGAATGAAGGAAATGTACGGAAAGATATTTCGAAAGATAGTCTTGCTTTGTTGGTAATGGGTGCCTTGCGATTGCTTGTAAAACGATGGGATTTAAATCGTCATGAATTTAATTTGGCCAACGAGGGAAACGCTTTGCTTAAATCAATAGATTTAGTTTTAAAATAAAATTTTAATTAATAAGTTAGTTAGTGTTAACTATAAGGGGGAGATTATGGAACAATTATTAAAAAGAATGTTAAATTATAAATGGCTGACAATGTTAGTCGTTGTGGCTGTTTCGGTTTTTTTTGTTTTAGAAATGAAACAAAATACGAGAATGGAAACCAACCTGGACAAATACATGCCACAAGACCATCCGGCATTTATTTACAGCGATAAAGCCGAGAGTTGGTTTGATATAAAGGACGGTATAATTGTTGCCATCGAAAATAAAAATGGGATCTACAATACCGAAACACTCGACACCTTAAAACAGCTTACAAAAAGGTTTCAGAAATTCGACGAGATTGACAAAGACGATGTAACATCGCTCTATACCGCCGATAATATTATTGGAACCGAGGATGGAATGGATGTAAAGCGCTTTTTTACGCGTGTTCCGAAAACGGAGGGGAAGTTAAAAAAGTTGCAGGAGAATGTACGCAATAATGAAATGGTTTTTGGCCGACTCGTTTCGGAGAACGAACAGGTAACGGTAATAATTGCCGAAATTGGCGACGATGTTTTTACCCCTGAATTTTACGATAAGATTCTGAAAGTGGCAAAAATGTCGGAAAACGACGACATAAAAATTTACGTTGCAGGCCGCCCCATTGTGGAAGGCGAAATGGCACTGCTTGGCCCAGCCGATATGAAGAAAATGGTCCCCATCGTTATCCTTGTAATTTTTCTCGTACTGTTTATAACCTTGCGAAGTTTTAAAGGAACAATGATTACGCTGGGTGTTGTATTTCTCTCAACCATTTGGGCGTTTGGATTGATGGCAACGGTGGGCATTCCAATTTATGCCGTATCGACAATGATACCTGTAATGCTGATTGCAATTGGGGTGGCCGATGGAATTCATTTGTACAGTCACCTGCACACTTTTGTCGATCATAACCCACAGACCGGGAAACTGGAGGCGACAAAAGACATGCTTAAGCACCTTTGGAAACCGGTGGTTATGACTTCGGTAACCACTGCTGTTGGATTTATTTCGCTCCTAACATCAGAAGTTTATCCTGTTAAATATTTCGGTATTTTTACTGCCTTTGGCGTAATGATGGCCATGGTTTTTTCACTCGTTTTTCTTCCCGCAGGCATTATGATTTTTGGTTTGCCAAAAGCAAAAAAGGTGAATGTCAGCGAGGACAAAGAGGGACACTCGCACTCCAAGCTCGCCAATAATTTTGCGGCCGGGGTAATCAAACACAAATATATTTCCATAATCGGCTCGGTAATTATTGTTGCCCTTTCTATTATTGGAATGCAGAAGATGTGGATTAACTCTAGTTTCCTCGATAAATTTGAGAAAGACTCTGACATTGTTCTTACCGACAAGTTTATTAATGAAAATTTTGGCGGTACAAGCTCGCTGAATTTAATTCTCGATGCCGAGGGTAAAAAAGATGTTTTTAAAGAACCGGCTGTTTTGAAATTGGTTGATAAAATGCAAAAAGATGTTGACGGGCAACTTGTTGTTGTTGGAAACACATTTTCGCTGGCCGATTATATTAACCGAATGAATAAAGTAATGAATGCCGACAAAGAGGAATTCAATACCATTCCCGACAGTAAAGATATGGTTGCACAATATCTGTTGTTGTACGAAATGTCGGGCGACCCGGAAAACCTTAACAAGGTGGTTGATTACGATTACGAAAAGCTAAATGTTACTTTTCAGTTGAAAAAAGACGACTCGAAAGCGATCAATTCGGCACTCGATATTATCCATACTTACGAAGACGATTTCAAAAAAATGGGGATTACAATGAATTATGCCGGAAGTGGTTACAAAGGTCTGGTATTTACCGATTTAATTCTTGAAGGTCAGATAAAAAGTATGATCCTGTCGCTGTTAATTATTATCGTATTAATATCGGCAATGTTTAAAAATATTAAAATCGGGTTGATAAGTTCTGTGCCAATTATTATTACAGCAGTTATCAGCTTTGGAATTATGGGATTCCTCGGAATACCACTTAGCACAACAACAGCACTGTTGTCGAGTATTGCAATAGGTATCGGGATTGATTATGCGGTGCATTTTCTTGAACAGTACCGCACGAACGCAGCCAATACCAACGACAAAATGGTGGCTGCTCAAAAAACAATGGCCCACTCGGGCAAGGCAATTATATTTAATGCCATTGTTGTAATAGCCGGATTTTTGGTGTTGCTATTCTCTGTATTCCCACCCAATCGCGAACTTGGAGCACTGGTTTCGCTTAACATGTTTACCAGTTTTGTGGGCACATTAACAATTATGTTGGTGCTGCTTTATGTGAGCAACGTTTATTTTAAGAAGAAAAAGAATTGATGGGGATTAGTGGAGATTAATAGAGATTAATAGGAATTTCACAATGAATCACCATAAATAACAAGAATAACAACAAATCTCCACAAATCTCTACCATTGAAAAAAATATAAATCATAAAAAACAGAAAAATGGAAACATTAAAATTAGTTACAGTAGCAATCGTATTATTAGTTGCAAGTTTTAGCGTGAGTGCTCAATTAACCGGTCGCGAAATTGTTGATAAAGCATACAATTTGCCAACCGGCGACGATCAGACTTCGGTTTTAACCATGACCCTGATAAATAAAAGCGGCCAGACCCGCGTGCGAAAAATTCAGCAGTTCACAAAAGATTTGGGTGATACAGAAAAGAGTATCATGTTTTTTCTGAGTCCTGCCGATGTTAAAAACACCTCGTTTATGAACTGGAGTTACGACAGCGATAAAGCCGACGACCAGTGGATTTACCTTCCTGCTTTGAAAAAAGTAAAGCGCATTTCGAGCGACAGTAAAAGTGATTACTTTATGGGATCGGATTTTACTTACGACGACTTGGGTGACCGGAAACTTGATGCCGATGTCCATAAACTTCTGCGCGAAGAAACCGTTGACGGGGTGGAGTGTTACGTGGTTGAAAGTGTTTCGAAAGACGAAGATTACATGTACTCGAAAACCGTTACCTGGATAAGGAAAAGCAATTTTGTGGGTTTGAAAAAAGAGTTTTACGATGAAGATGAGGAGTTACTAAAAACTTTATCGATTAAGAAACTGGAAGAGATTGACGGTATTTGGGTGATTACACGCTCCGAAATGGAGAATGTTCAGAAAAACCATAAAACCACCATGGAACTTTCATCCATAAAAATTAATACAGGCGTTCCGGCTTCTAAATTCACGGAGAGAATGATGATGCGGGGAATGTAGAAGCTGCAACGAACAATAAGCAGGGGGAAGATATTATCGTAACTTGTTTACTAAAATCTTCTCCCAAAATTATTGTTGTAATAGTTTAAGAATAGAAAATAAATAATCTGTATGGCTTTTTGAAAGAGAAGATTATGAATAAAGATAAAGTTTTTAGTGATGCGGATAAAGCTGTGGCCGATTTTGAGTTTAATAAATCGGTAGCAACAGTTTTCGAAGATATGCTGGAACGCTCCGTCCCGAGTTATAACGAAATACAGCAAATGATTGTTGATTTAACAAACGATTTTGCTGTAAATAACACGAATGTGTACGACCTTGGCTGCTCTACAGGTACTACTTTGATGAACATTGACAAAGAGCTTGCAGAGGATATTAGTTTTGTTGGGGTTGATAACTCCGACGAGATGCTAAAACAGTGTAGGGCAAATCTCGAAAAGGCAGGAGTAAAGAGAAAAATCACCTTGGAAAATCAGGATCTCAACTCCGGGATTGAGATTGAAAATGCATCGGTTGTTATTTTTTCCCTCACATTGCAATTTTTGCGACCCCTGAACAGAGAAAAAATAATACGGGCAATTTACAACCAGCTCCCCAAAAATGGTGCAGTAATCGTGGTCGAAAAAATACTGACAGAGAATTCGATGTTTAACAGGCTTTTTATTAAGCACTATTATAAATTTAAAGAGACAAACGGTTACAGCAGTAC